>CAYUZM010000514.1:0-4895 GCA_964449665.1 uncultured Solibacteraceae bacterium | reverse complement strand
CTCATGGTGGGAGTCGGCGGCGCCAACGCCGGTGAGCTCGTCGTCGCGGGGCGCGTTGCGCGGGCGCGGTGTGGTGGGAGTTGGTCGCGGGGCGCGGGTTAGCGCAATCCAAGCGCGATGGGCGCGGCGGTCGATTCGTCGGTGATGACCTCGGCGTCGGGGTGGCCTTGCACGAGCGTGGCGGGATAGGCCACCGTCACTTCGCCCGCGACGGTGCGGCGGAAGACGGCGCGGTGGCGTTCGCCGCCGGCGCAGTAGAGGCGGATTTTGCGCGCGGCGAGGATTTCGCGCATGCCCAGGGTGACGGCCATGGGGGGGATTGCCTGCGGATCGCCTCCGGCGCACCCGATGGATTGGACGACGATGGAATCGGCTCCGAGGGTAACCACGCGAGTTTTCGATTGGCGTAGTTCTTCGATGCTCACGGAGTGCCAGCGCGAGAGCGGGGGTTCGTTGAAGGCGACGTGGCCGTGGTAGCCGATGCCGCCGTAGCAGAAGTCGACGCCTCCGGCGGCGTCGATGCGGGCCTGGATGGAGTCGGGCATGAAGGGGTGAGGGAAGTGGAACTGGTCGAGCGGCATACGGAGGTCTTCGTCGATGCGATCGATGACGTTGCGACGCATGAAGCCGCGGAAGCTGAGCGGGTGTTGCTCGCCGATGAGGCGTCCTTGCCAGTCGAGCCATTCGTCCATTTGAAAAATGTGGACGTTTTGCCAGGAAATGCGATGGCGGTTGGTCAAGTCGACTAGAATTTCGTAAGGCGCTATGGGACCAACGGGCAAGATCAGTCGCGTGGGGAGGCCGAGGGCATTGCGGCCCTGGATGGCGTCGGCGAGCGATTCGGCGAAGTCCTGGACGATGGCTGCGTGGGTGGGGACGAGGCGGAAGGGGATGCGGGCGCGGGCGCGCAGTTCGCCGATGGGACAGGCCATCAGGCCGTTTTGTTCCTCCGAGCAAGGCATTTTCAGATGGTAGCGCCTGGGGGGCGGGATGCGCCGACGGGTGGGACGAGGGGGCCGTCGCGTGGGGCGGATGGTGCGAGTGCGCAGGCCAATGACACGAGTGCGCCGTTGGGCGAGCGTGTGGTGGACGCCTCGCGATGGGGCGTGCTGGCGTTGTTGTTCGCTTCGATCACGATCAACCTTCTCGACCGGCAGGTGTTGAGTGTGATGGCTCCGCTGATTCGCGATGAGCTTCAGATTTCGAACAAAGAGTACAGCTACATCGTGTTTTGTTTTTTGCTCGGGCTTACGCTGGCGCAGGTGCCGGCGGGGATGTGGCTGGACCGGCGCGGGGCGCGCGTGGGGCTTCCGATCATCATGGCGGTGTGGAGCGCGGCCAATGCGCTGCATTCGCTGGCGCGGACGGTTTGGCATTTTTGTTTTTTCCGGCTGCTGCTGGGCGTGGGCGAGTGCGGTAACTATTCGGTGGGAGTGAAGGTGATTGCGCAGCGGTTTCCGCCGCAGGAGCGGGCGCTGGCGGGCGGGCTGTTCAACTCGGGCTCGGTGGTGGGCGCGTTTCTGGCTCCGTTTGTGTTGGTGCAGATGTCGGCGGCGTTTGGGTGGCGCATGACGTTCCTGCTGCCGAGCCTGCTGGGGTTGTTGTGGATCCTTCCGTGGCTCGCGTTCTACAAAGAACCCGCGCGTGCGCCGCAGGCGGCCACGGTGGCGCGGCCGGCCTTCCTTCCCCTGCTGCGGATCCGGCAGGTGTGGGGCGTGATGTTGATGCGCGCGCTGGCGGGTCCCGTCATTCACTTCTATTGGTATTGGCTGCCGGAGTATTTGAAGCGCGAGCGGCATTTTTCGATGGAAGCCATCGGGCTGCTGGCGGGGATACCGTTTCTGTTCGCGGGGCTGGGAAACTTTGGCGGCGGGCTGTTGGCGCAGGCGCTCATCCGGCGGGGCGTATCGGTAGATGCAACGCGCAAGATTGCGTGGACGATTGGCGTGGCGCTTTGCTCACTCAGCATTCTGGTGCCATTGGTGCCGGGCGAGTACACGGCCGTTGCGCTCATCTGTGCGGCGACGTTTGGCATGGCGATTATGGTGGCCAATCACATTGGTCTGTTGACGGACCTATTTCCTTCGAACATTCTGGCGGGCGTCACGGGATTGACGGGTCTGTGCGAGGGCGTGGTGAATATGGCGTTGACGCTGGCGACGGGGGCGGCGGTGGACGCCTTCGGCTATACGCCGGTGTTCGCGGCGGCAGGGCTGATGCCACTGGCGGCGTTCGCATGCCTGTTCGTCTTTATCCGGCGCGTGGAACCGGTGCAGTTGATACGCTGATCGTTCGAACCATGAAACGCAGATCGTTACTCAAAGCCGTGGCCGCCGCGCCGCTCGTTTCGCAGCTTCACGGGGCAGGAAAGCAAGCATGGCTGGGCGCAGACTATTGGGCCAACCCGATGCAGGACTGGCGGCGCGTGGAGGACCGCATGGAGTGCCACGTTTCGGGAGGGGACCGCAACGTGGCGTGGTTGACGCGCGAGGTCGCGCCGGGCGAGGGATTCACGATGTCGGTGCGGCTGGGAAAGCTGGCCTCCGATGCGGCGAAGGCCGAGGGCTACGCGGGGTTCCGGTTCGGCATACGCGGCCACTTCGGCGATTATCGCGACACGGCGCTGCGCGGCATCGGGATCGACGCGGGCATTACGACGCGCGGGCGGCTGTTCATTGGCACGTTGGGCAACAGTCCGGCGCTGGCTTCGCTGGATGATGTGACGCTGACGCTCACCGTGGAGGGGACCGAGGCGACACTGGAGGCCGGCGGCATTCGCATCAAGGCGAGGGTTCCGGAGGAGTGGACCGCGGGCGGCGTGGCGCTGGTGGCGCATCATGGTGCGCCACCGAAGGCTCTGCCGGTGATGAACGAGCCGTTTGCGCCCAACGCGGGCAAGCCGTCGCAAGAGCGGGGCGGCGATACGCGGTTCTGGTTCAGCGATTGGAAGCTGAGCGGCGCTTCGGTGCGGGAGTTGCCGGAACGGGCATTCGGCCCGATTCTATTTCTGCAGTACACGGTGTCGCGGAAGACATTGAAGCTGACGGTGCAGTTGGCGCCGGTGGAGGTGGAAGAGAAGCAGCCGCCGGTGGAGTTGCGAGTAAAGGGCAAGGTGGTGGCGAAGGCCGAGGTGGAGCCGTACTCTTCGACGGCGACGTTTCGCGTGGCGAAGTGGGACGATGCGCGCGATACGGAGTTCATGCTGCATTGGCGGGGGGCGGAGTATGCGGGCACGGTGCGGCGCGACCCGAAGGACAAACCAAAGCTGACGGTGGGCGCGTTGACGTGCCAGGGCGAGTTCGGCTTCCCGCATCAGCTCATGGCGGCGAATCTGCGCCACATCAATCCCGACCTGCTGCTTTTCACGGGCGATCAGATCTACGAGGCTAACGGCGGCTACGGCATTCAACGCGGGCCCGCCGAAGTGGCGCGGCTCGACTATCTGCGCAAGTGGTTCATGTTCGGCTGGGCGTGGGGCGGCCTGACGCGGGAGATTCCGACGGTGAGCATTCCCGACGATCACGACGTTTACCACGGCAACATCTGGGGCGCGGGCGGGCGGAAGGCGGAGGTGAGCGAGCCGCCGCCGGGGACGGCGGGCTCGCCGCAACAGATGGGGCAGGATTCGGGCGGGTATGTGATGCCCTCGGATTGGGTGCGCATTGTGGAGCGCACGCAGTCGTCGCATCTGCCCGACGAGAGCGACGCCGCGCCGGTGGACCAGGGCATTCCGGTGCACTTCGGCCATCTGGTGTGGGGCGGCGTGAGCTTCGCGATTCTGGAGGACCGCAAGTGGAAGTCGGCACCGAAGACGTTGATGCCGGAAGCGCGCATTGTGAATGGGTGGCCGCAGAATCCGATGTGGAATCCGGCGGCCGAAGGCGATCCGGCGGGCGCGCAGTTGCTGGGCGAGCGGCAGGAGAAGTTTCTGGAGCGCTGGGCGCGCGATTGGGAGGGCGCACAGATGAAGGCCGTGGTGTCGGCGACGATCTTCTGCAACCTTGCCACGCTGCCGAAGGAGATGATGTCGGACGCGGGCACGCCTCGCATTCCCGTGGAGCCGCTGGGCGGCTATGCGCGCAACGAGAAGCTGGTGGCCGATCACGATTCGAACGGGTGGCCCCAGACGCCGCGCAATCGCGCGCTGCGGACGATGCGTGCCTGCCAGGCGGTGCACATTGCGGGCGACCAGCATTTGGGCAGCAGCACGCAGTATGGGATTGACGAATGGAACGATGGTCCGTTTGCGCTGTGCACGCCGGCGATCTCCAACATTTTCCCGCGAAGATGGTTTCCGCCGATGGAGGGCAAGAACCGCGCGCAGGGGCAGGCGCGGAACGTTGGCGAGTTCGTGGACGGCTTTGGGAACAAGATCACGGTGCATGCTGTTGCGAATCCGGCGCGGTTCGGTGTGAAGCCCGCGGCGCTGAACGAGCGTGCGCCGGGGTTTGGAGTGGTGGAGTTCGACAAGGCGGCGCGGCGGATTACGATGACGAACTGGCCGCGCTGGGTGGATATCGCGAAGGCGGGCGCGACGCCGTATGCGGGGTGGCCGATCACGATTGACGAATCGCAGAATGGGCTCAACGGCGCGCAGTTTGAATTGGCGCTTCCAGCGAAGGTGGAAGGCGTGGTGGAGGTGTTCGCGGCGGGCGGGGCGGCGCCGGTGCTGGCGTGGCGGTTGCCCGCGGCGGCGGATCGTATACGCGTGTGGGCCGAGGGCGAGTATACGGTGAAGGCGGGCAGGAGGACGTATGCGAAATTGCGGGCGCAGCGGCGCGGTTAGACGTCGCAGATGGTGAGGGCCTGGTCGATAATGGTGAGCGCGTCCTTCAGCGGACAACATTCGTGGGGGGGCCAGCTGGGGAAGCCGAGATCGAAAAAGGCGTGCGGCA
>CAYUZM010000513.1:0-4899 GCA_964449665.1 uncultured Solibacteraceae bacterium | reverse complement strand
CGCCCTCGCGTGCCCACGGGCCCGGCGCGCCGCCATGCGCCCGCTCACGCATCCCGCGCCGTCCCTGCCGCGCCAGCAACGCCGCCACGCGCCCGCCCGTATAGCCCGCGCCGAGGATCAGATATTGAATGGAAGTCGCCAATCGCTTATGATCCCATCACCGCGCCGCTGCGCGAGACCACACATGCCCGGCAACTTTCGCATCTTTGTCTCCAGCACGATGGACGACCTCGCCAACGAGCGCGCGCTCATCGAGCAGCGCATCCAATCCTTCAACTTCGAGTGCGTGCGCGCCGAAACGATGGAGCCCTCCGGGGCCTCCTCCTGGCAGCGCATTCAGGACGCCATCGATTCCTGCCATCTGTTCGTGCTGCTCTCGGGCGACCGCTACGGTTGGGTCCCCAAGAAGGGGCCGCTCGCCGAAGACAAACTCTCCGTCACCCATGGCGAGTTCCGCTACGCGAAGGCCCGCGGGCTCCCCGTGCTCGCGTTCTTCAAACGGCTCACCGCCAAGGCGCCGCAACGCACCAAGGACGCGCTTGCGCGCAACCAGTTCCGCGGCGAGGTCCAGGGCTGGCAGGACGGCGTGTTCCGCACCGAATTCGATCTCGCCACCGATCTCGCCGGCAAGGTCGGCGCGTCCATCACCGCGTTTCTCTCCGATCAATATCTCCGCCGAGGCGCGCTCGAACGCGCCGAACGTCCCGCGCCGCCGAAGTCTCCCGCGCCGGCAAACCTCGCCCTTCCGCGCGATCTCTGCGAAGCCGTGCAGCACCGACAGGCGCTCCTGTTCGCCGGAAGCGGCATCTCGCTGGCGGCCGGAATGCCCTCCAGCGCGTTCTTCGCCGAGACCCTCGCCGGCGGCGCGCGCGAATACGATCCCGGCTACGCGCCCAGCGCCGTCGGCATGGGCATCGCCTCTATCGCGGCCGACTACGAACAATTCGCCGGCCGCCACGCGCTCGCCGAAAAGATCCGCGGCCTCCTGGAAGCCACCGGCGCACCCATCCCCACGGCGGCCCACATCGATGCCGTGAAGCTCTTCCCGCGTATCATCACCACCAACTACGACATGCTCTTCGAAGACGCCGCCGCCGCGCAGGGAACCGGCCACACAGGCATCGTCGATCCCGCCACCATCGGACCGCTCCCCGATCCCTTCCTGTTGAAACTGCACGGCACGCTCAAACACCCCGAGACCATCGTCATCACCGAAGACGACGTCGACCGCTTTGAGTCCACGCACGCGCGGCTGCTCCCCGAAGTGGCGCGCCTGCTCGATGAGTACATGCCCGTGGTCGTGGGCACATCGCTGCGCGACCCAACCATCTACCGCCTCTTCCGCAACCGCCGCTGGGCGGGCGGAAAACAAACCTACGGCTACGCAATCGTTCGGGAGAGCAACCCGTGTATCGACCGGCGTTACGCGCTGCTCGGGCTGCAAACGCTCGAAGCGCCGCTGGAGAGCTTCTTCCCGTCCCTGCTGGCTACGGTGCCGGAGGCTTCCACTCGCACTGCTCCGCGCCCATAATGCGTAGCCGGTTGCGGGCCACCCAGGCATAGGCCGGATCACCCACCGGATTCGAAAGCGGCGAAAAGAGAGCGATCAGTCCGATCACCGGCATGCCCAGCGCCCACGGCCATGGCACGCCGCCTAGCGCGAGCAGCGCGCACAGCGCGGCCGCGACCAGATAAGTGAGCGGCGTACCGGCGGCCATACGCTTCACGGCACGCCAGCCCCGGTACTCCACCCCGCCCGTCATCAGCACAATCGCGCCCATCGACTGCTGCGAGGGCGTCCACTGAAACAGGCCCAGCCAGTCGAGCCGCTCGCCCAGCCGCTTGGAGCGATTGCAGAACCGGCATCCCGAGTCGTAAATTACCGTTGCCCTGGTCATGGATTGGCTCTATACTTCCGCTGATCCCCTCACTGCTATTTTCGCGCGTATTTGCCTGAAAGGTTCCGATGAGACAAGCTCTTGCCGCATTTTTGTTCCCCGTGCTCTTGGTGGCCCAGCCAGCCGCCGGGCCGGAAGCCGTGTTTTCCAACATTCGCGACAACCGCCTCGACGAGCTGAAAGGCTGGCTCAAGGCAAACCCGCCCGGCAGCGTATCGGATAAGTTGGGCAACCAGCCGCTCCACTACGCGGCCCTCTACGGCTCGCCCGAAGCGGTACAGGCGCTGCTCGACGCCGGTGCTTCCCCCAACGCCCGCAACACGGCCGAGGTCACCCCGCTCATCTACGCGGGTTGGAACGCGGCCACGGTGCGTATGATGCTCGCCAAGGGCGCCGACGCGAAGGCGGCCTCGAAGATGGGCCGCACCGCGCTGCACATCGCCGTCATGTCGGCCGACGGAGTCGAAGTGGCGCGCATGCTCCTCGACAAAGGCGCTGACGTCAACGCGGCCGATGCGCAAGGCGACACGCCGCTGGTGATCGCCAATGCCCGTAACACCGAACTGATCCGTTTGCTCATCGAACGGGGCGCGAACCCGAAAACCGCGAACAAAGTGGGCATGACGGCCCTCATGAGCGCGGGCGGCGAAGGCAACGTGGAAGCGATCAAACTGCTGCTGGCCAAGGGCGCCAACGTGAACGCCGCGAACACCATGGGCGGCCGCGCGCCGCGCGGCGAGATCGCGTTGAATCATCTGACGCCGTTGATGTTCGCCGCTCCGTTCGCCAAGCCCGCCGCCGTCAAGGCGCTGCTCGACGCCGGCGCCGATGTGAAGATGCGCGACATTCGCGGCATGACGCCGCTCATGCTGGCCACCGCGAGCGATCACCAGAATATGGAGGTGGTTCGGATGCTGATCGCCGCCGGTTCGGATGTGAACGCCAAGGACAGTAACGGCGAATCGGTGTTGGACTGGGCGCGCAAGAATCAGAATCCCGCTTTGACGAAAATGCTGGAAGAGGCCGGCGCCCGCACGGTCGTGGCGCCCGTGGCCGCGCCCAAAGCGGGACAGCCTGTCGCGCTGCGCGCGGCCGTCATGCGCTCGGTGCGGTTGATGGAAAAATCGAATCCGGTCTTCTTCAAGGAAGGCGGCTGCGTGGCCTGCCATCATCAGGTGTCCGCGGCGCTGGCCGTGCGCGCGGCGCGTGACGCGGGCCTCGACCACGATAAGGCCGCCGAGGCCGAACAGGCCAAGATCAGCACGGCGCTCACCATTCCCTTCGGCGGGGCCATGCTGCAAGGCGTGGAGATCGGCGGCGGAACGGACACAGCCACTTCGACGGCGCTGGGCGCGATCGCCCACGGCATCGAGCCCGGCATGGCGTCCGACATGCTCGTGCACTACATTGCCTCGCGCCAGGACATCCACGGCTCCTGGGGCATGGCGGGCATCGCGCTCCCACCCATGGAAGAAAGCGATATCGCGCGCGCGGCATATGCGGTGAAGGTGATGCAGCACTACGGCTGGCCTGCGCGCAAAGCCGAATTCGCCGCGCGCATCGCCCGGGCCCGCGCGTTTCTGGAATCGGCCAAACCGGCGACCACCTACGAGACCGCCGAGCTATTGTTGGGACTGAAGTGGACCGGCTCGCCCAAGGCCGTCGTCATCGCGCGGCAACTGGCGTCGATGCAGGATTCCGGCGGCGGCTGGTCGCAGAAGGCCAACATGACGCCCGACGCCTATGCCACCGGCCTTGCGCTCTACGCGCTGCGCGAGTCGGGCATGGCCGTCACCGACCGTCCCTACGAAAAAGGAGTCGCTTATCTGGTTCGCACCCAGCTCGACGACGGCTCCTGGTACGTCGCCAGCCGCTCGGCGAAGTTCCAGCCCTACTTCCAAAGCGGGTTCCCACACGACCACGACCAGTGGCTTTCGATGACCGCCACCGCCTATGCGGTGCGCGCCATGGCGCCGGCCGTGCCGGTAATCAAGATGGCGGCTTCCCAGTAGCGGAAGCCCTTGGGGTGCGGGGCTGCGGCCGGTCCGCCGAATCTGCTATCGTCGTGTCGAATCGGCGAGGATGCAGAAGCCCCGCATCCGATTGAAACCCAAACGGGATCAGGCGCGTCCATCAAGTTGTTATGACGGGCTTAAGCGGCGTTCTTCCCATCCCGGTTGCCGGTTCCAAGGCGAAACCGAAGGCACGCGTGGACTATCAGAATTCCGAGGAGGCTTTACTCGTCAAGCGCGTCCAAAAGGGCGACGAGTTGGCTTTCCGGGACCTGGTGGACCGATACCAAAGTAAGGTATTTTCCATCATTTACGGCATCCTGCGGAGCCGCAACGACGCCGAGGACATCTCGCAGCAAGTCTTTGCGAAGATCTATTTTTCCATCGGCAATTTCGACTTCCGTTCGTCCCTGTTGACCTGGATCTACAAGATCACGGTCAACGAGTGCTACGACTACCTGCGGAAGAAGAAAGTGCGAAAGCTGGTCTACGAGAGCGATTTCTCCGAGGACGAGGCGCAGCGCATGGAGCGCTCCGAGCCCGCCATCGAGTCCGCCGCTCCGGTGGACCAGTCGCTGGCGAACCGCGATCTGATCGCCAAGCTCCTCGACAAAGTGTCCGAGGAAGACCGGAATCTCTTGATGTTGAAGGAAGTGGAAGGCCACTCCGTGGAAGAGCTGGCGCAGATGACCGGAATGAACGAGAACACCATTAAGGTGAAACTGTTCCGGGCGCGCCAGAAGCTGGTGAAGGCGGCCCAACGGTTGATGCCGAAGTGGACTGGTTCATTCGTGTTGTAACAGCCAGGAAGACAAGCCGCCGCCGGAGAGTTGAGCGTTGGCGTGTGGCGGCTGATGAGAGATAAGATAGGAAATGTAAACGGACGTCAGATCCGTTACAATCTGAGCTTCAGGACGGGCGCAAGACGCCGTTGATCCCGAGGCCGTAGTCGCAAAGGCCAAGGTCTTTGCGGGATGATTCGAGGGAAG
>CAYUZM010000512.1:0-4901 GCA_964449665.1 uncultured Solibacteraceae bacterium | reverse complement strand
TGATCTACCTCGACTGCGCCGGCATGCTCGCCTCCGCCGCCAACCGCCTGCTCCTGCGCAGCGCCATGCCCACGCTCGACCAGATTCTGCTCTGGGACCGCCGTCTCGTCCCTCTCTCGCGCCGCATCGACCGCCTCTTCGGCGAGCACCTCGGCAAAACCATCGTCGGCGTCTGGGAGATGCCCAGTGCCCGCTGACCGGCTGGCGTTCCGCGCCGCGCTTCTCTTCACGCTCGCCGCCGCCGCGATTCTCTTCGCGCTCCACGGGCACCGCTTCGTCCAAACCAACGATGAGGGCATCCTGCTCGAACCCGCCCAGCGCATCGCCGCCGGCCAGTCGCCCTACGTCGACTTCTTCGGCTACATGAGCCCGGGTAGCTATTGGATTCAGGCCGCCGTCTTCCGCCTCTTCGGCGTGTCGCTGTTCACCGGCCGCATCCCCGTCGTCCTCGGATTCGCCATCCAATGCGGGCTCGTGCTCTGGCTGGTCGCCCGCCTGGCCACCTTCCGCGCGGCCATCCTCACGGCGCTCCTCTTCTTCGGCTTTCAAATCGCCGACCCGTCGTTCCTCACCGCGCAGCACCGTTGGGACAGCGGCACCCTCGCCCTCGCCGCCGCCTGCCTCGCCTGCGAAGCGCACCGGCGCAGCCACCCCGGCTGGCCCATCGCCACCGGAGCCCTGCTCGCCGCGGCCGCCTGGTGTACCCCCTCCATGGCCGTCGTCATCGTCGCCGTACTCGTCTGGTTCGCCTGGCTCCAAAACTGGCGCGCGCTCCTGGCCGCCTGCGCCGCGATCGCCGCCGTGAGCGCCGCGGCCATTGCGCTCCTCGCGGCCGAAGGGAGCCTCAACGCCTTCGTCCAACAACTGCTCTGGCTCCGCCAAAACTATGCGGCCGTGAACATCATGCCCTATGGCTCCATCATCGGCGGCTACGGACGCATCTTCGCCGATCTCTCCGGGCCCGCCCTCGCCTTCACCGCACTGTTCGTCTTCTTCATCGCCTTGCCCGCCATCCTGCCTCCGCTCGCCTTCGTCCTGTGGGCCATCGAACACCGCCGCGCTCTCGCGCCCGAACACGCCCCGCTCATCGCCCTCCTTCTCGCCGTCATGGCCGCGCTCGTCGCCACCGCCTTCCCTCGCGCCGATATCATGCACCTGGCTCTCGTCGCCGCACTTCCCACCGCGCTCTGCGGCGCCGCCCTCTCGCGCCTGCTTCCCGCCCGCGCCGCCGGACTCACCTCCGTCGTCTTCTGTCTCGGCGCCCTCGCCTTCGCCTCGAACCACGTCCGCGCCTTCGCCACCGCCACCGGGTTGCCCTCCCCCGCCGGCCAGCTCCTCGTCGATCGCGAAAAGGCCCCCGCCCTCCGCGAGATTCTCTCCCGCGTCCAACCGGGCGACACTCTCCTGGTCCACCCCTACATGCCCGTGCTCTACTTCGCCACCCAGGCCCGCAACGTCACCCGCTTCTCGTTCCTCGCGCCCGGCATGATGACCGCGCGCGAAGAGCGCGAACTGCTCGCCTCCGTCCAGGCCACGCCGCCTCGCTGGGTGCTCTATCAGCCCATCACGCGCGAAGAGTTCCTACGCGTCTTCCCGAACGCCACCACCCTCGATAACCGCTTCCCGCTCATCGACGAGTTCCTCGCGCGCCACTACGAACCCGCCGCCAATCCGCCCATCCACTTCGCCGGCTACCGCCTGCTCCGCCTCAAAATTCCACTTACACAATCCCGTCTGCCGCCCCCTTAATTCGATATAATCTGGAAACTACGGAGAACTCATGGCTGAACCCCGTCTAGGCGACGACATCGACGATTTTTGTATCAAGTGCAAACGCATCACCAACCACTCCATCGTCTCGCTGTACAACGAGGAAGCGGCCAAAGTGCGCTGCAAATCCTGCTATAGCGAACACGACTACCGCCGCGAAATCGCCCCGCCTTCGAAAAAGGACCTGAAGAAGGCCGCTCTTTTCAACGAAGTCCTCGGCAAAGCCGCGCCGGGCGGCGAAGCGGAGAGCAAGGAAAGCTAATTCCCCGGTCGGTTGATGTCGCGCGTCCGCTTGCTCGCGCCCGCGGCTCAGAAGCGCTTCGGAGCCGCGACCGTAAGGAAGCGGATCTGACGGCCGGCGAACTAGTTCTTCCGCAACTCGTTCATCACGTCGCGCATCACTTCGTCGCGGTCCTCGGTGGATAAATCCCGCTCCAACCGACGCAGCGCCACGCCCACAACGTCGCGGTGATGCAACTTCGACCCCAGCCGCGCGTCGCCCGTCAGCTTCAGCCACAACTCGTGCAGCCGGTCCAGGTCTTCCGGCCATAGGCGCGGCGGATGCGGCCCCAGGTTGACGTAAATCGAAGGCCGGTCGGGATCGATCACTTCCAGTGAAAACGCGTGCCTCGGCTCGGGCATCTTTTCCCACGCCCGCCCGATGTGATGCGCCAGTTCCTCGCTCGGCATCCGCGCCGAAACGCCCGTCACCAGCCGCGACGCCTGCAGGTTCGCCGCCGTCTGCACCATCGCCACGAACGGATCCACGGCCGGCACGGTCAGCAGCTCCACGTGCTTGCCCTCTTTTTCCGCCAGCGAAACTACGTGGCTGAACAGCTCTTTCTCATACGCCGTGAACAACTGCGACTCGCTCAGCTCATACTCGCCCGCCGAATTCGCCACGTTCCGCACAGTCATCACCACAATGTCGTGCCGCCGCAGATTCGTCTTCTCCAGCACCTTCCTCAGGTGGAACATGCGGCTGTAGTCGCGCACGGCCACCAGCACGCAACCCGGCCGTGCCTGCAGCGTCTCCGACGCCGCCTCCGGCTGGTACTCGAGATTGAACTCCTCGGTCGTGGTCTCGCTCTTCGACTTCCGCTTTTTCTTGTTCACGCGCTCGGAGATCAGGAAGATCGTAAACAGCAGCAGCGTGAACGAAACACCGTAGATCGTCGCCACCTGCTTGGTCAGGAGGTTCGAAATCGCGATAAAGAACAGCGCCAGCACCGTCGTCCCGAGTCCCAGCGGAATCTCCACCTTGCCGATTCTTACGTTGAACGGAACCTTATACTCCTGGTCGTGGCGCTGGAAACGCAGCGCCAGCACGCCCAGCCCCTTCAGGAAGAAGCTCCACACCACGCCAAACGCGTACGCTTCGCCGAGCAGCAGCACATCGCCCCGGCTCCCGATGATCGTCAGCACCTGCGCGATCGTGATCATGTTGATCACGCGGAACGTCGTACCAAAGCGCTTGTGCGGTTTACGGAACCAGTCCAGCAGCACGCCATCCTCGGCCACGCGGTTTAACACGCCATTGGCGCCGATAATCGACGTATTCACCGCCCCTGAAAGAATAAGCACGCCCACCATGACCATGAAAATATGGAACGCCAGCTTCAAGGCGTACGGTCCGGCCAGGCTCATCGCCAGGCCGCCCAACAGGTTGTCGTAATACTGCGGACGCACCGCGTCGGGAATGATCATCACCGCGAACACGCTCAGCAGGCCCGTCGAAAACATCGCATAGATGCACACGATGTTGGCCGTAATTTTGAGGTTCTTTAGCTTCGGCGAGCCGATCTCGCGGTATACCTGCGCCAGCGTCTCAAAACCGCTCATCGCCAGCAGCGAATGCCCGAAGGCGATCAACAGCCCCACCGCCCCGATCTGCGGCCAAATCGTCCCGTCCAGCCACCCCAACGATTCCTTGGTAAACCGTAAATTCTCGTGCGTCGGCGCGGGCGGGAATGACGCGTTCCCCTGAATCAGCAGCGTCAGCGGGCACCAGATGAGCAGCGTCCCCACCATCACCGTGGTGATCTGCATGATGCGCAGCGCTTTGCCCGAGCTTTCGTGGATGCCCTTCGTGTTCTCCCACCAGAAGTAGCCGGTGACGGCAATGCCGAAGAACACCGCGAACAGGTGCGGGTCCATATGGAAGCTGATGTTGGTCAATTCGGCCAGTTCGTTGATCAGGTGGCCCAGATACTGCCCCGCGCTCACCGAGCTGATCGGCCCCGTCAGCACGTAATCCACCACCAGCGCCGAAACGCTCAGCTTGGCCATGAACGGCCCCATCGCGTCGCGCACCACCACGTACACGCCGCCGCGCACGAACATCGAGCAGCTTTCCAGGTAGATGCTGCGCACCGCGAAGCTGAACACCATCACCGCCAACACCAGCCACGGCGCGCTCTTGCCCACCGCCTGCTCGGTGATACCGCCGATGTAGAACATCGTCGAGGCCAGATCGCTTAGCACGATGGCCGCCCCGCGCCAGAACGAGATAAACGACAGCGCTACAGTAGTGGCTACGACGATCTTTGCCGTGGAGCTACTAAACGGTAGGGAGGGAGAGGAAGAGGACGAATCTTGCGTCGACATATTGCCGGTACGAGCCCGACAATATTTGAGTCTACAGGAATCCGACGATGAACGAGGCCCTCGCCCGCCAAACCCTCCACCGGCTCCGTGCGCACGGCCACCAGGCGTTTTTCGTCGGCGGCTGCGTACGCGATCTCCTCCTCGGCCACCCGCCCAAGGACTTCGACGTCGCCACCTCCGCCACGCCGGACGAAATCGTGTCCCTGTTTCCCAACGCCGATCTCGTCGGCGCGCACTTCGGCGTAGTGCTCGTGAAGGAAACCGGTGCCTCCGTCGAAGTCGCCACCTTCCGTACCGAAGGCCCTTACAACGACGGCCGCCGCCCCACCCACGTCTCGCTCGTCAGCGACCCCAAACTCGACGCCCAGCGCCGCGATTTCACCATCAACGCCATGTTCCTCGACCCAACCGCCGCGCCGCCCCCCGGCCTGGTCCTGGACTTCTTCGGCGGCCAAACCGACCTCCCCGCGCGCCTCATCCGCCGCCTCGGCTCCCCGCCGGCGCGCTTCCAGGCGGAACCCCTC
>CAYUZM010000511.1:0-4902 GCA_964449665.1 uncultured Solibacteraceae bacterium | reverse complement strand
CGTTTCCCCACCACCCCGCACTTCCCACAACTTTCGCCACTCCTTTGTCAGATAAAAACTAGTCCCGTCCGCTAAGAGAATCACCTCGGCGAACAGGCCACGGCTCATGGTCGCGTCCGAAAGCCCTGAAACAGGGCGCTTCCGCACGCGGAACAACCGCTTAAAGTGAAATTCATCTCCCACCAGGTAGCCCTCAGCCAGCCGGGGAAAGCGGCCCTTCCTGGCATAAAGCCTGACAGGAATCTCGCCGCCCGCGCGCTCCTGAATCCAGACAGGAACGTCCGATTTGTCCGCATCGCCCCAAAACGAAAACAGCCGCCCCAACGCACAGGCCACCACGAACCGTAAAATCCGTAGCAGCAGCGGCAGCACGGCAATCATAGCCGCCAGTAGCCCGCCCAACACCGGCAGCGCGATATAAGGATGCTGATAGGCCAACAGCAGCAGCGCCACCACGCCAATGTCCTCGGCCACGCTCAACAGCGAGTGCGCCGCGGGTTCAGGCGCCGCGTGCGCCAGAATCCGCACGCCCATCTTCGTGGAATGCGTCCCCAGCGCGATCGATCCCGCAAACAACACCGCCGCCACCTGCGCCAGTGGGGCCATCTCCGACGCCGCCCCGAAGGCCAGCATCGCCGCTCCAATCGGCCGGATCACCGTATGCACGCCATCCCAAATCGGAGTGAAGAACGGAATTTTGTCGGCCACGAATTCGGCCAGATAGAAAACGCCCGCCGCCACGAGCACCGCCGGATGGCTCACAATCGCCAGCTCCGGCGGCAGCCCGGAAATCCATCCATACCGCAGCCCAAGTCCCAGCGTCAGAATCGCGGCATAAAGGTTCACGCCCGACACCATCGCGATGCCGATAATGGCCGAAAGTGCTTCCACGGATTTCATCGCGTTGCCGTCAGCTCGGTCTGGACATCTTGCGCCCGATCCACAGAATCAGGATCGCGCCAATCGTGGCCATGATGTACCCCGCGGGCTGGCCTTCGCTATAGAGTCCCGTGAACCGGCCGAGGAAACCGCCCACCAACGCACCGGCTATGCCGAGCAGCACCGTCACCACGCAGCCCTGGGAATCCTTCCCCGGCATGAGAAACTTCGCCACCGTTCCCACGATGGCTCCGAAAATGACCCAACCCAGGATGTGGAACACACGTCCTCCTTTCCCACTCTCACATACTGACGTAAATCGCCGGTCACGGGTTCAGAAATCCCGCGTCCGCGCCCACACGGTGCGCCGCGAACCGCAAACCTTCGAGCGTCACGGCATTCAGCGGAATCCCCTCCGCTCTGTAGCGCGCGTGCAACATCGCCTCCAGTCCTCCCGGCGCGAACAGCCGCTCCACGCCTTCCCGCCTCCGGCTGTTCTGAATCTGCCGCACCACCGCATCGGCCCGCTCGCGGAATCGTTCGAGATCGGTGAACGCGGCAATATCCAAGGCCAGAAAGAAGTGTCCATCGGCGCCGGCGCGTGGACCGTCCACCATGTTGCCCAACTCGGTTCCATAACTCGCATCGGCCAACAAAGTAGACAACATGCCAAACACCACCGCTAAGCCTACACCTTTGAACTCGCCGATGGGCTGCAGCAATCCCGCAAGCGCCGCGCCCGCGTCCGTCGTCGCATTGCCTTCCGAGTCGAACGCCCAGTTCTCCGGAATCGGCTCGCCCTTCTGCTGAAACACGCGGATACGCCCATGCGAGCTGTAGCTGAACGCCGCATCGAGAACCACCGGCGGCTCGCGCAGCGTAGGAATCGCCACCGCGAGCGGATTGATGCCCACGATCTTTTCCAAGCCGCCCCACGGCGCCATCGTCGGCAGCGCGTTCGTCGCGCAAATGCCGATCATGCCGTGCCCCAACGCCTCCATCGCGTAATAGAACATCGCCCCGCAATGGTTCGACCCGCGCACCGCCGCGAACGCCACGCCGTGCCGCGCCGCCCGCTCAATCGCCAGCCGCATGGCGAACATCGCCGCCACTTGCCCCATCGTATTGCCGCCGTCCACCACCAGCGCCGCCGCGCGCTCGCGCACCACCGCGGGCTTGCCGCGCGCGTCCACGCCGCCCGTCCGCAGCTTCGCCTTATACTCGGGCACGCGCAGCACGCCGTGCGAATGCACGCCCCGCTCATCGGCCGCCACCAGCGAATCGGCCACCAGCGCCGCGTCGGCGCGCTCCATTCCACACCGCTCAAACAAGCCGTTCACGAACTCGCGCAGCGTTCCCGCGCTCACTCTCTGCTCCTGCTCGGCGCCCGGATACCAGCTCATCGCGGCCTAGCGTAGCAAACTACCAAGAGCGACCCGCGACCGCCACGATACAATCTGGAGCGATGCTCTTCCAAACCGAAACCCTGCCCGTCGAACTGACGCGCGCCGACGCGGCGCTGGACCGCATTGTCACCTCCTCCGCGAAGATCGAACGCCTCGGCCGCGGCTTCATCTTTACCGAAGGCCCCATCTGGCGTCCCCGCGAAGGCGATCTCATCTTCAGCGACATCCCCGCCAACTCCGCTTTCCGCTGGCGCCCCGTCGAAGGCAACGGTTCCCAGTCCGGCGACTTCGAACTCTTCCGCAAACCCTCCGGCTACTCCGGCACCGACTTGCCCCCCGGCGCATTCCTCGGCTCCAACGGCATGACGCTCGACGCCGATCACCGTCTCGTCATCTGCGAACACTCCTCCGGCCGCGTCACCCGCCGCGAACACGACGGCTCCCTCACCGTCCTCGCCGCACAGTATCAAGGCAAGCGCCTCAACTCACCCAACGACTGCGTGCACCACTCCAGCGGCGATCTCTACTTCTCCGATCCGCCCTACGGTTTCCCCGGCATGGACGACGATCCTAAGAAGGAACTCGATTTCAACGGCGTCTACCGCATCCGCCAGGGCGAGCTGCAGCTTCTCTTTAAGGACCCCACCGTCAAGCGCCCCAACGGCCTCGCCTTCTCGCCCGACGAAAAGGTGATGTACCTCTCCAACTCCGACCCCGAACGCAAAATCTGGATGCGCTTCGACGTCGCCGGCGATGGCGCGCTCGCCAATGGAAGCGTTTTCGCCGATGTCACCGCGCAAACTCCCGGCGGTCTGCCCGATGGAATGAAGATCGATAAGGAAGGCACGCTCTACTGCACGGGCCCGAACGGAGTGTGGATCTACACGCCCGAAGGCAAGCACCTGGGCACGATTCACTTCCCCGAAATTCCCGCCAACCTGCACTGGGGCGATGCCGATGCGCAAATGCTCTACGTCACCGCGCGCACCGGTTTGTACCGTATTCATTTGGGAATCCCAGGCATCCGGCCTGAGTAGAGAAAATCGCCCAGCAGTTGATGAGCTGAAACGGCGGGAACTTAGGTTAGGGCTGCTCTCCTAAAAGAGCAGCCCGCCCACCGGCGGGGGCATTGTGGGGTGTGGGTTGTTGGGTCTGCCCTTCGCCGGTACTTCAACAAAGACGAAACAACTTGGTCCATAGTTCCCCTCTTACGAATATTTATATCGAGAAATTTCGATTGCCAGTCCCCAGACGATCGCCGAGAGGAACGCACCACCCCAAATCAGCACCGCCCGCGCCGCTCCCCAGTCCCTCTTGGTCGCGGGCGTGAAGAAACTCCCTACTGGAAGCTCCGGCCTCACTCCCGAGGAAAGTGCCGTCTGTATCGCGGCCAGTTGGTCGCGCGCCACGCTTTCGACCCCATATCGGTTTGGCAGCAGGACTTGCCGGCCGTCAGCAAGTCTCACGCCAATACGCCAAGAAGTACCTTCCTTGGCCACGTGAATCCGGTCGAACATCAAGCCGGCGATTTCCGCACGAGCGAAATCCCTCGGCGTTGCAAAGCACGGCAACGGCTGGTAGTAGACTTTGACACCGTTTGCATCGACGTCCAGATGCCATTTCTCCACCAACATCACCAGCGATCCATAAAACCAAAGTCCAACGAACGGAAACCCCGCCAATATCCCACGCCAGTCCGGATCGCCATGGTGCCAGCCCAGCATCGCCATGATCGAGGCATACGCCACGGCAAGCAACATCAGGGGAACCGATGCAATCAACGGCACGACGCGGCCTGACTTCTTCAGATCCGTCTCCGCCATCATTCGCCCCGATTCACCTTCCAACGAATTTGCCGCAGCATCCCCAGCCACATATCCGCGTCCTTCTCCGACAGACCCAACCGCCGCACCATGCGCCGCACCTTCAGCTCGGTCGACGCCGCCGTCTTGGGATTCGTATACCCGCTCCGGTTCAGTATCTCGTTGAATGTATCGGCGATGCGATCCACCGCCGCCCCATCGGCCGCGTGAATCGCCTTCTGCTTGCGGTCCGGCGCGCGCCCATCGCGGGACAGTTCATAGAGACACACCGCCACCGCCTGCCCCAGGTTCATCGACTCATGATCGTCGCGCGTGGGAATGCGCATCAGCCAGTGGCAATAGCTCAGGTCCTCGTTCGAAAGCCCAAACTTCTCGCTGCCGAACAGCAGCGCCACGCCCGCCTTGCCCGCCGCGTGTTGCTTCATCAGCCGTGCGCCGCGCTCCAGCCGCCGCAACGGTGTCTGTGGATCGCGATGCCCCAGCGAAGCCGTTCCCACCACCAGCGAGCAATCGGCCACGGCCTCCGCAACGGTTGCGCACTCGCGCGCCGAAGCCATCAACGCCAGCGACGTGGCCATCCTGTGCCTGCCCGACGAGGCGGCCCGCCAGGCCGCGGCGGCCGTCGTGAACCCGAAGGTGCGGGTGATCGACGCCAGCTCGGCGCATCGCACCACACCCGGCTGGGTGTACGGCTTTCCCGAGATGGACGCGGGGCAGGCGGACCTGATCGCCCATGCCAGGCGCCTCCGCCATCCGGGGCGCTACCCGGCGGGCGCCACCGCCTTTCTTCCCCC
>CAYUZM010000510.1:0-4912 GCA_964449665.1 uncultured Solibacteraceae bacterium | reverse complement strand
TTTCGTACCAGGCGATGAGCGAGCGTTCGCGGCGGCGGTGGGCGGAGGCTCCGAAGAGATCGAGGGCAGTGCCGCGGAGTGACTTCAGTTTGGCGAGTAGGGCGAGCAGCGGGCGGGCAGAGGGGCCGAGGGTGATTTTGCGGTTGAGGCCGAGGCGGCGCAGGAGCGGCGGGTGGAGCATGAATTCGATGCGGTCGATTTGCTGCCAGTCCGCGTTGAGCTGCGTGGTGAAGGCGGGATCCAGAAGGAGGCGGGCGACTTCGTATTCGTCCTTATAGGTCATGAGGTAGAAGAGAGCCCGCTCGGCGATGGGGGCGAGATCGGGGCGGGCGGCTCGGAGGTGGGCCAGGGTGGATTCGTAGCGGGCAGCCCAGGGGGCGTTCGTGTAGTCGGTGAGTTCGGCGATGCGCTGAGCGGGGGTGAGGGTGGCGGGTGCCGCAGACAGGGCGGGCGTGGATTGGCGGCGCCAGTCGCGCCCACATGCGAGGGCGGCGAGGTTGCGATCTACTTCCACATTGTTCAGGCGGATGGCTGATTCGATGGCGGTTAGAGAGATGGGGACGAGGCCTTCCTGAGCGGCGGCACCGAGGAGGATGATGTTGGCAAACATGTGGGAGCCGAAGTGGGTTTCGGCGAGGCCGGTGGCATCCAAACAGACTTGAGACTTTGTGTTTGAAACAATTGTATCGATTGGCGTTATTGCGTCCGGCTGGCCATAGAGGACGAAGTGTTGACGGAGGCTGGCGGCGGTGGGTGTGAGGGCTGTGTTGACGACGGCGCGAGCGCGCGCGGGCGAGACGAGGCGGAGGTTGTCGGCGTTGGCGGCGCCGAGGGGATCGTAGGCGAGGAGGAGGTCGGTGTTGGCGGTATTGATGCGCGAGGGGAAGCTGAGGGGCTCGCGGGAGAGGGTGATGTGAGAGACGACCGCGCCGCCCTTTTGGGCGAGTCCGGTTTGATCGAGGGTGGTGGCGTGGAGGCCGTCGAGGGTCGCGGCAGCGGCGAGAATGGCGTTGACGGTGACGACTCCGGTACCGCCGATGCCGGGGGCGAGCATGCGCCAGGGGGCATCGAGCGGCGGCGTGGGCGCGGGTGGCGGCGGATTGAAGGCGGGCGTGGCGCTTGTAACGGAATGACTGAGGCCGCCACCGGGTTTGAGATGGACGCGGACAAAGCTGGGGCAGTCGCCGAGGGCGCAGGATTCGTCTTTGTTGCAGGACGACTGGTGGATCGCCATGCGCTCGCCGTATGGAGTTTCGAGCGGGACGAGGCTCATGCAGTTGGACTGGCGGAGGCAGTCGCCGCAGCCTTCGCATACTCGGGGGTGGATGACGAGGCGCGAGGCGGGCTCGGTGTAGACGCCTCGGGACCGCTTGCGGCGTTTTTCGGCGGCGCATTCCTGGTCGTAGATGAGGACACTGACGCCTTCAATTTTCTCGAGTTCGCGGAGAGTGTCTTCGAGAGCGGAGCGGTCGCGAAGGGTGGCGTTGGCGGCGAGGGGTTGATCGTAGTAGCGGGCGGTGTCTTCAGCGAGGACGATGGTGCGCTTGACGCCTTCGGCATCGAGTTTGCGGGTGAGAGCGGGAATGGGGATGGCGCCAATGGCGTCCTGGCCGCCGGTCATCGACACGTGGCCGTTGTAGAGGATGCGGTAGGTGATGTTAACGCCAGCGGCGATGGCGGCTTCGATGGCGAGGGAGCCGGAGTGGAAGAAGGTGCCGTCGCCCATGTTCTGGAAGATGTGGCGGCGGTTGGAGAAGGGGGCCATGCCGATCCACGCGGCGCCTTCGGAGCCCATCTGCGCGGCAAACTCGTAGCCGCGATGGACCTCGCCGAGCAACATGCCCATGCCGTGGCAGCCGATGCCTCCGCCGGAGATTTGGCCTTCGAGGAGGAGCGTGCTGCGGTTGTGCGGGCAGCCGGGGCAGTAGTTGGGCGTACGGATAGTGGCGGGAAGGCGCTCGATGGCGGCGGCTGCGTCGAGGGCGGCGAGGCGGCGGCGGGCGAGGGCGTCAAGCTCAGGCGGAAGAGTGGGTAGGGCGCGGAGGAGGAGGCGGGCGATGAGGTCGGGGTCGAGTTCGCCGGTGGGGGGAACGAAGGGCGCGCCGGTGTAGTCGAGTTTGCCGATGACGCGCGGGCGTTGGGGCGCGTTGAAGAGGACATCTTTGATTTGGAGTTCGAGGAAGCTGCGCTTTTCCTCGAGGACGAGGATGGTTTCGAGGCCTTCGGCGAAGGTGTTTGTGAAAGACGCGGAGATGGGCCAGGTGAGCGCGTATTGGGCGATGCGGATGCCGAGGGCGTTGAGGGCGTCGTCGTCGAGGGAGAGGTCGCGGAGGGATTGGACGAGGTCGTGATAGACCTTTCCGGCGGCGGCGATGCCGAAGCGGGCGCCCACGCGCGCGCCGTGGATGCGGTCGATGGGATTGAGGTCGTAGAAGGCGCGGACTGCGTTCATGCGGTGGACGTAGGCTTCGACTTCGAGGCCATTGGCGACGGTGGGGACGAGCATCCCGGACGAGACCTTACGATACCCATGGGGGGTATGGTATGCATGGCGGTCGAGGGCGACATCGACGGATGCGCCGCCGTCGCAGACGTTGGTGACGAGCTTGAGGGAGGTCCACGCGCCTGAGTGGCGGGAGAGGGCGATGGCGTAGAGGCCGTAGTCGAGAATTTCCTGCGGGGTGCCGGGTTGGAGGATGGGGATGCCGACGTTGAGGAGGCTGAAGTCGGAGTGATGCGGGATGGAGGAGGATTTGCAGGCGTGGTCGTCGCCGGCGAGGACGAGGGCGGCGGAGAGGCCGGTGGTTCCGGCAAGATTGGCATGGCGGAGAGCGTCACCGGAGCGGTCAACGCCGGGACCCTTGCCGTACCAGATGCCGACGACGCCGTCGACGCGCGCGGGTCCGGCGGTCGGGAGAATTTGAGTGCCGAGTACGGCTGTGGCCGCGAGGTCTTCGTTGACGGCGGGGACGAAGTGGATGTCGAGATCGGAGAGGAGTGTGCCCGAACGGGCGAGGGCGATGTCGTAGCCGCCGAGGGGGGAGCCTTCGTAGCCAGAGATGAAGGCGGCTGTGTTGAGCCCAGCGCGGCGGTCGAGGCGCATCTGGTCCATGGGAAGTCGGACGAGGGCCTGGATGCCGGTGAGGTAATGGTGGCCGGATTCGGCGGTGAACCGGTCGGTAAGCTTCACTGGCTTATGGTATCGCGGTGGTGGTTGGGCGCAGACATAACGGGCCACAGATGGACACAGATTCACACAGGTCAGAGATTGGATGGCGCGGTATGATCTACGAACCGATGTTGAGCGAGAAGGGTTATGACGTTCACGTGTGCGTGGGGTTGGTGGCTTTGATTTGGATCACGCGATTCTGGCACGCCACTCAGTTTGGACTTTACGAGGACGATTATTTTCTTGTCGCGTGGGGCTTCGGCATGGACGCGCGGGGCGTGTGGGAGACGATCAAGGATTCGTTCACGCGCTCGGTGCATGCGCGGCCGGTGGGATGGTCGGTGCAGATGGTGGCGTCGCTGCTTGCGTACAACGCGGGCGGGATTGTGGCGATCTATGCGGCGGCGGCGGCGATGGTTGCGGCGAACGCGATTGCGTTCTATCTGCTGATGAAGCGGATTTCGAACGACGTTCAATTTGCGGTGGCCGCTGCGGTGGCGTTTTGTTTGTTCCCTGCCGACACGACGCAGGCATTTCTGACGCACATCTTTTTGCAGTTTTCGCTGTTGCTTGTTTTGCTGAGCTTGCATGCGTATTTGGCCGGGCATGCGTGGGTGGCGAGGGGATTGGCGGCGCTGACGCTGGTTTGTTATGAATCGGTCTACTTGTTGAGCGTGGTGGCTCCGGTGCTCGATCCCGGATGGCATCGCGGACAGTGGCGGCGGGCGGTGAAGCATGCGGCATGGTTACTGGCGATTCTGTGTGTGTATGTGGGAGTGAGGATGAGAATCGGGGAAGGCCGAGTGGTTGGGCTCGATGCGGCGACGGCGGCGTGGCTATCGTTGCGGAACGTGGTGACAGGTTCCGCGAATGCCATTGCGATGTATGTGGTGAGGCCAGTGGATGTGTTGAGGGCAATGGATGGGGAATTGGCGTTGTGGTGTGGTGTGGCGGCGGCGTTGATTTGGTGGGTCCTTTCGCGGGGCGCGGCATCGAGCGCGCCGCTGTTTCCTCTTGTTTGGCGAGGGTGGTTGCTGCTGCCGCTGGCCTATCCGTTCACGGTGATTTTGAATGGCGCAGACACGTCGGGGCGCGGTTCGCGAGTACATATGGCGGCGGCGCCGGGGGCGGCGATGCTGGCGGGGGTGGCGTGCGTGTGGTTGCTGCGGAGGCGGCAGGGACGATGGGCGGTGGTTACGGTGGCGGTGGCGCTCTCGCTCTTGACGGGGTTTGGGCATACAGTGCAGCACGAATATGTGACAGCGTGGGAGGAGCAAAAGGTGCTGTGGAGCAGCGTGGACCGGCTGTGCAGGGATGTTACGGATGGGACGGTGATCATACTCGATCCTGGGCCGGAGCCGGAGCCTCCGCGGGCGATCAAGGCGGTGGGATGGAGCGTGGGTTTGGCACTGCGGAAGATCTTTCAGTTTCCCGCGGAGTGGAGAGAAGCGCCGCTCGTGGAACGGAGCGCGAATCTCCTGGTGAAGGACGGGCGCATTGCAGTGCAGGTGGTTCATAACGGGCTCGCGCGGGCGCTGCCGGCGGGAAACACAATCGTGTTGGAGTACCGCGACGGGCGATGGTCGCGGCGCGATAGGGAGTTGGAATTTGGGGGCGTTCGGTTGGCGCTCAAGCCGCGGGCGAGTCAAGCGGGCGCGCCGTTGGGACGGGGATTTCTGTATCGCGAAGTGTTCGGCCGCTGAACGCGCGAAGACCGGAGCGGCATTGCGGCGCGCTCCGGCT
>CAYUZM010000509.1:0-4915 GCA_964449665.1 uncultured Solibacteraceae bacterium | reverse complement strand
TCGACAACACCGTGCTCACCTACGTCCATGAGCACGCCGAGGCGAATCCTCACAAGAACAGCGGTCTCGCGATGATCGTCGCCGGTGGTGGAAGCAAGCTCGCCAAAGGAAAGCACACTCGCGTAACAGGCACCGTGGGCGACGTGTACCTCACGCTCGCCGACGAAGTTCTCGGCGTTGGACTCGGCAAGTTCCCCACGGCAACCAAGAAACTCGGCTCGTTGCTGGCCTAAGCCGAAGCGGCTGTTGCCAGGAATTGCACGGGTTCCTGCGCTTGCGCCGGCAGGCGTCCGCGAATCAGATCGGCAGCCTTTTCGGCAATCATCAGGACAGGGGCCGCCGTATTGCCATTCGGCAGTTCCGGCATCACCGACGCATCCACGACACGCAAGCCCTGCACGCCGTGCACGCGCAAATCGGCGTCTACCACCGCCCCGGAATCGTTGCCCATGCGGCAGGTGCCGACCGGGTGATAGCAGGTCTCGGCCGTTGCGCGGACATGGCGTTCGATCTCCAAATCCGATTCCATGTCCAGCCCCGGCATCACCTCGCGGCCCAGCCCGAACTCCTGCAGCGATGGAGCCAGCGCGATCTCGCGCGCCAGTCGCAGCCCACGCAAGGCCAATCGTACGTCGCCCGGCGCGGAAAGATAGTTTGGGTCGATGCAGGGCGGGTCCATGGGATCGCGCGAGGCAATGGTGATGCTGCCACGGCTCACCGTGCGCGCCAGGCAGTATTGCAGATCGACCGTGCCTGGATACAGAGGCGATTGGAAGTGCGTCACAAACTGTAGGTCGGGAACGTCAGCATCGGCGCTGGATCGAACCATGGCTCCCGCTTCGCAGCAGTTCGAGGTCAACACACCCTTGCGCTGCAAGGCGTAGCGCAACGCGGCCGGAATCCATTGGCTCATGTCTCCCGGCGATCTCCGGTTTGATTCATACAGCACCGGGACACGAAGGTGATCCTGAAAATTCTGTCCCACCCCTTTGCTCTCGACGAGAGTTTCGATGCCACATCGCCTAAGTTGAAGCGGTGGTCCCACGCCGGAGAGCATCAGCAGCTTCGGCGAATTCAACGTCCCCGCCGACAAGATCACTTCTCCCTCGCAGCGCTCCAACCGCACGGCGCCCGTGAGATCCTCGAATTCGATGCCTACCGCCCGGCCCTCCTCGATCACCACGCGTTGTACGTTGGCCCCCGTCTCCACCCGCAATTGATCTCGCCCGCGCGCGCGTTGCAGATAGGCTGTCGCCGCGCTCTCACGCCGGCCGCCCCGCTGCATCACCTGGTAGAATCCGGCACCGACTTCTTGCTCGCCATTGAAGTCATCTAAGTAGGGGATGCCCGTCTCGAGACATGCCTCCACAAACGCACGCGAGAACGCGGCCCTGTGCCGGGGGTCGGAGACGCCCATCGGCCCTCCCGTTCCGTGTTGAACGGAGGCGCCGCGCTCCTGGTGCTCCGATTTTCGGAAGTACGGCAGCACGTCGCTGAATCCCCAGCCCGGATTGCCCAATTCGCGCCACCGGTCATAGCAACGGGCGGTTCCCCGGCAGTACATCATCGCGTTCACCGACGATGAGCCGCCCAGCACTTTGCCAAACGGAAACGAAATGCGCCTGCCCCCCAGCTCTCGCTGCTGCGCGGTAAAGTATTTCCACGAATACCGCGTGGTTTGCCTCATTCCGGCCAAGGGAACGGATAACGCCAATGGGTACTCGCCACCAGCCTCCAGCAGTAGTACACGGACGCCCTTATCCTCGGTGAGGCGTGCCGCGAGTACGCAACCCGCCGTACCGCCGCCGGCGATGATGTAGTCCCAGCTACGACCCGCGTGCGGTTTCATGCGCCGCGCGCCTTGGTTGCCGGTTGCAACGAAGCGTCTCGAACGGCTGGGCGCCGGAGCGGCGCCGCGTCCATCGGCGTTTCCGCCATTGTGGCAACCAGGAACGGTTCGGGTCTCGCGCCCGCGAGCGCCGCCTTGAGAAAGCCCCACGCGTTCGCACTCTGGCCCACCGCGACCAACAGAAACATGTGTAAGGAGACCGGCATCCGATACCGGCGCAGAGTTCCACCAAAGAGCCTCAAGTACGCGCCTGCTGATTCGAATTGCCATGCGCGGCGGTCGCGCATTCGCAGCAGATAGGCCCCGCGGCCATAATGATCGTGCTGTCGCCAATAGTCTCGGAGGTTCAGCGAGTGGTGATGAAACACTGCCGCTCCGGGCACGGACACAATCTCGTGACCGGCCGCCAGCCATCGCGCGCAGAGGTCCCGGTCTTCGCCGCCCGAGTTCCGCCACTTCGCATCCAACCCGCCCATTGCACGATACTCGTCCGCTGGAAATGCAAGGTTACTCGTAGGCGCAAATTGAAGCCGGCCGCGCATGTCCAGCCCGGTCCGCGAAAGCCAACCGACGATGTATTGACTGGCCTCCGCGTATGGATTTGCCGTGAGCGCGTTCAATGTCGAGCCCGCGACGGCGCAGCTTGGGTGCGACATCAACGCCTTCTCCATTTGCGAGAGCCAGGACGGCACCGGCCGGCAATCGTCATCCGTAAATGCAAGGAACCGTCCGCTGGCGTGTTCAATTCCGCGCTGGCGCGCACCGGCACAGCCGCTTCGTTCGTGCCGGAAGACCTTCACGTCCAGCCGTTCGCGGAACGGACGGGCGATCTCGTAAATACTCTGCGGTCCGCCGTCGTCTACCAGGACCACTTCGAAACGGCTCTTTGGATAGTCTTGTGCGGCCAACGACTCCAATAGGCCGGGCAACCGTTCCGTCCGGTTGTACGTCGGAACAACTACGGAAAAGGAGGGCCGGTCGTGGTCGCCCGGCAAACCGTGGCGTTCGATGCGTACCATTTGCCGCGTTGCCCTTGATTCGAGCGCCGCCTCAACCACCTCCGATGCACGTAGCCCGTCCTCCAATGTGGCTTCCGCCTGCCATCCTGCCCTTACGGCATTGGCGAAAGCGTTCCATGCGTGGAAATAGGAGTCCTTATAATCCCCGCCTCGCCGCATGGTGCGCAGGCCCTCTGGCAGCATGCGAAAAAAGTGTTCCACGCCTCGCACTCGTACATGCATCGCGCCAGGTACTTCTTTTGCTCCGCGCAGCTCCAGCCCATCAAACCGAAGCAGGTCTAACCGCATCGTGCCGTTGCGCCCGCAGATCACCAGTTCAATCTCGTGCGCGGTGCGTTCGGAAAACTCGGCTGCTACCAGTGCGCCGCTGGCCATTCGCGCCGAGACTGTGGCGCATTCGTCGTCTCGAACGTCGCTGTAGCTCGCGGCCCCGATCTCGGCCAAATCTTCGTCCAGGAGGTAACGCATCAGGTCAAAATGGTGGACGGCAATTTCAACAAGCGCTCCACCACCCGTATCGCGGCGCATCTTCCACTCCGGCACATTTCCATCCGGACGCGGGCTGTGCCACACGGCTCTTACGGACTCAATCCTCCCCAGATCGCGTCGCGCGATGATCGTTTTCGCCTGGCGCACCAGGCGATGAAATCGCATATGGAATCCAGCCATGGCAACTGCGCGCGACCGGTCGGCTTGGCGCGCAAGAATCAAGCAATCGGCGGACGTCAGCGCGAGCGGCTTGTCCACCCACACGTGCTTGCCCGCCCGCATCGCCAGAACGGCCAATTCGGCGTGTGTACCTGTGGGCGTGCAGATTCCGGCGGCGTCCATCTCCGCGTCCGCCAACATCTCCGTCACGTCCCGATAATGGGCCGCGATACCAAACTGCTTTGCTACCCGGCGCGCGCGATCTTCATCCACATCGCAAACCGCGGAAACAACGACGCCGGGTACTTGGAGCAGCGCCGGCAGGTGCTTTGCCCGAGTCACTTCACCGCATCCGGCAATCCCTATTCTTATCTCTGGATTCGCTCGCATTATCACCTGTAACGTTAAGCAAGCACAAGGGTAAGGTCAATAGTATTGGAGGCCAGTACGAACCGGGTCACAATCTGCAGAAAGTACTTAGACGTGATAGTACTAAGTGCGTGGTGGACGGTCCTCGTATCTCAACGAGACGGGTTGTCTTCGTGCGGGAATGGCGGGAAATAGCGCGAGCGAGGCGAGCGAGCTTCCTGGGTAACTCGCTGAACGAAATGGTCGGGGCGGGGCGATTTGAACGCCCGACCCCCTGCGCCCAAGGCAGATTTCGCCGTACCCTGAAAATCCAGCATTTTCAGGGCTTTTTGTTTCAAACAGATGCGGTCCGATTGTTGCGTCGTGTGGAATGCTGTTGAACCTGGAGGCCTTCGACAGCTACAAAATCGACTACAGCGGCAAATTCCGCGCCCGCAATCTCCCATCAAGATTTGTCCGCTATCTCGCTCCATCCCAACTGGCGCAGCCGTTCTTGCGTGGCGTACTGCAGCTTCTGACTTTCCAGATTGTGGTGCACTTGGTATGCCGACGACTGGCGGACATAGAGAATCGCTTTGCGGCTCAGATGTTGGGGCCGGAGTTTCTCACTCATCGTTAGCCTCCCTCTCGGCATTGTGGGACTTCCCGGCGTGTTCGCGCAGCATTCGCGCCAGTAGAGTCACGGTCTTCTGGCTCACCTCCCTCGGCAATGCCGGACTCGGTACCGGCGTCTGGAACAGATCGAGCTGACTTTCCCGCGGTTTCGACGGCTTCGGCATCAGCACCTCCTGGTATCCAGGATGGTTGCCGAGTCTCCGCGAGCAGTGTTCGCAGATCGCGCAATGCTTCCCAGCCAACCGCGATTCCGCTTTCCAGTTCCATCTCGCAGCAGACGCGCCCGTCGAACATCCACTGCGGAATCTCCAGGATCGGAAATCCGCGATCATCATCTATTCGGCACCGAAACACCACGGGACCGTTCCGAACCCGAACTGTCTCTACCAGGACCCCAAGTCCATCCCGCGGATGA
>CAYUZM010000508.1:0-4915 GCA_964449665.1 uncultured Solibacteraceae bacterium | reverse complement strand
CCCGCTTGTACTTGGACGTTCTTCCACTTGCGCCGTTGTTCAAGCGCGGTAACCAGCGGGGCGTTGAAGGCCAGGCCGCCGGCAAGGCATAGGTTTTCGCCGCTTCCAGCCAGGTCGGGAACCACGGTCTCAATCGCCTTCTGCACGCTCGCCGCCAGATCGGCATGCAGCTCCTGCGGAATCGCCGCGCCATCGGCCAAGCCCAAACGCTCGTAGAACTTCGCGCTGAAGCCGCCGCCGCCGTGCCGTTGGCCGTCGTAGAAGCTGCGGTCCACGCGCGGAAGCTGGCCCGGCGCATACTGCAGAATCTCCAGAAACAGCGGCGCGAATCGCGGAGTGCCGCTGCACGACATCCACTGCACCTTGTGTTCGTCGGCGCTCTGCTGGAAACCAATCAGTGCGGTGACACGCCCATACAGATCGCCCAGCGAATCCGGATAATAAAGCTCGCGCTCCACGCGCAGGTCGTTCCCTTCGCCCTGCCACACCGCGCCGCAGCGCAAGTCGCCCAGCCGGTCCAACGTGAGCACTTTGGCCGAGGGAAACGGCGACGCATAGAACGCCGACGCCGCGTGCGCCGTGTGATGGTCCACCAGAACCACCTGCGCATTCGGCAGCATCGCCCGCAAGCTCAAATGCAGCGTCGTCTCCGTGCCCGCGCCCAACGGCCGCGCCAGCGCCGTGCACTCTACCTGTTCGGCCGTCACGCGCGCCATTTGCAGGCATTCGCGAATCGCCGCTTCCGGCAACTCGCCCGCTCGATGCGTGCGCGCCACCTTCTTCTGTTCCACGGCGGCAACCAGTTCGCCGTCCTTCAGCAGCGCTACCGCCGCGTCGTTCAATATTCCGCCGATACCAAGAATGATCATGTTGAGTTAGAAGCCGCGCGCGCCGCCGGCATGCAAATCGCCCGTGCGGGAAGGCGCAATACGAGCGTTTCTCATGGCGGGGGTAAGCTTCCATTGTAGCGGTTGGAAGCCCGCCTGGCGTTGACGCTACAATCGGCCATGCGCTTCCGGGCTCGTCTGCCACTGCTGTTCCTGCTCTTCTGCCCGCTCGTTGGGCACGGCCAAAACACGGGAATCGACCAGTTCTTCGACCGCTTTCTCGCCGATTGGAGCCGCCTCGATCCCGACGCCTCCACCCGCCTGCGCGTGCTTCCCGCCGCCGAACAGTCCCGCCTCGATGGAACGCTGACCGCGGAAACCGCCGAGGCCACCACGGCACGCCTTCAATTTCTCGAACGCAGCCTCGCCGGTCTCCGCGCCTTCGACCGCAAATCGCTCACGCCCACGCAACGCGTCTCCTACGACTACCTGCAATGGGTGCTCACCGAACTGCACCGCTCCCGCGACGTCCTATTCGTGCGCTATCCCCTGAACCAGTTCTTTGGCGAGCAGAACGGTCTGATCAATCTGCTCACCGTCAGTCATCCGCTGCAATCGAAGCAGGACGCGGCCAATTACCTTTCGCGCCTCGGGGCCGCCGGCAAACGCGCTGATGAGTGGATCGCCAAAGTGCGCGACACCGAAGCGCGCGGCGTCGTGCCGCCGAAGTTCATCCTCGAGCGCACCATCCGCCAGATGCAGAGCTTCAGCGACCCCGCGCCCGCCTCCAACCTTTTCGTCACCACTTTCCGCGACCGGTTGGAACGCATCCCCACGCTCACCTCCGAAGAACGCGTGCGCTTTGTGGCCGACGCGGAACGCCTCGTGGCTGAAGGCGTCTACCCGGCCTGGAAGCGCATGGCGGAAGTGCTCAGGGAGCAGGCTGGACGGGCCACCTCCGATGCCGGCCTATGGAAGCAGCCAAGCGGTGCGGCGGGCTATCAGGCGTGGCTCCGCTGGTACACCTCCACGGAGATGACGCCCGATCAGATCCACCAGCTCGGTTTGAAACAGGTGGCCCGGTATGAGCGCGAGCTCGACACCGTCTTGCGGCGGCTCAAGTTGACGAAAGGCACCGTCGCCGGGCGTTACCGCGAGCTCGAAAACCGGCCCGGCGTGGTCTACGAAGACTCACCCGCCGTGCGCGAACGCGTGCTCGCCGATGCCGCCGGCTACATCGCGACGGCCGAGGCGCGCATGGAGGAGGTGTTCCGCCTGCCCGCAAGGCTCCCCGTGGTGGTGCGCCGCACGCCGCTGTTTCGCGAGGCCAGTGCCGCGGCGCAGTATGTCGCCCCCGCCGCTGGAAGCTCGCAGCCGGGCATCTATTACCTGCCCATGCGCGGCCCCACCTTCAGCCGCCTCGGCATGCGCACGCTGGCCCATCACGAAGCCGTGCCGGGGCACCATTTTCAAAGCCTCTACCGCCGCCAGCAAACCGGTGTGCCCAAGTTCCGCACCGAGACCTGGGGCGGCATCGAAGGCCGCGGGCTGGGCTTCATCTCCGCCTATGGAGAAGGCTGGGGACGCTATGCCGAAACGCTCGCAAACGAAATGGGCTTGTTCAAGGGCGACGACGTGGGCAAAGCCGGCTACCTCGCCTCGGAACTCTTCCGCGCCGCGCGCCTGGTGGTCGACACCGGCATTCACTCCAAACGCTGGACGCGCGAACAGGCCATCGCCTACCTGAAGGCGCGCGAAGTGCGCAGCGGCATGGCTGAGCCGGAAGTGGAGCGCTACATCGTTACGCCCGGGCAGGCTTGCAGCTACATGATCGGCGAACTGAAGATTTTAGAACTGCGGGAGCGCGCGAAAAAGGCGCTCGGCCCGAAGTTCCAACTCAAGGATTTCCACGACGCCGTGCTCACCAATGGAGTGGTGCCGTTGATGGTGCTGGATGGTCTTGTGGACGGCTACATCGAAGCGGTCAGGGCGCGTTAGGCACGCGCGCACGTCAGCGGCCCGGTAGAGGGGTTAGCCGCCCTACGCTGCTCAGCCGCCGGTCAGCCGCCGGTACAAATCCCGGAACTGCTCCAGCGTCAACTGCTCGGCTCGCAAGCCCGCCTCCGGCTGCCGGTCCAGCGCCTCGCGGCCGAAGATGGGCGCCAGGTTATTGCGCAAAGTCTTGCGCTTTTGTTTGAAACACAATCCCAGAAACGCGAGCATCGGTGTTGGGTCGCCCAACTCCGGCGCGGCGTGCGGATCCAGCCGGATCACCGCGGAATCCACCTTCGGCGGCGGCGAAAACGCGCCCGGCGGAACTTTGAACAGCAGCTTCGACGTCGCGTGCATCTGCGTGGCGACGGTGAGAAACCCGTAGTCCCGCGAGCCCGGCGAAGCCGTGATCCGCTCGGCCACTTCTTTCTGAATCAGGAAGACCGCCCGTTCCAGCAGCCGCCCCATCGCGAGCGTACGTTCGATCACGGGCGAAGTGATGTAGTACGGCAGATTGCCGCACACCACAGCCCGGCCCCACTGCGTCAAATCGGTCGCCAGCACATCCTGCGCGACGATCTTCAGCTTCGGCTCGCCGCGGAAGCGCAGCATGAGCTTCGCCACGAGCTCGGGGTCCACCTCAATCGCGTAGACCTTATCGGCGCGCTCCAGAAGGCGTTCGGTCAGCACGCCTTCGCCCGCGCCAATCTCGATCACCTGCGCCGCATGCTCGGGTATGGCCGCGGCGGCAATCTTTTCCAGCGTCGCCGGACGGCGCAAAAAGTGCTGGCCTAGTTTTTGAGGCAATTATCAGAGTAGCGTGGCGGGCTTATCCGCGCACGTCCATGGAGCTGCGGCGGATGGTGATGCGCGTCTTGCCGGAGGAAGGTTGGCCAAACCGCGTCGAGGGCCGGAACCGCGTGAAGAGCAGCGTATTCTCCAGGCTGCGGCGGATCTCCGGGTTGGTCGCCCAGCCCTGGCCGGTCGGCAGCGAGTATTCCATTACGCGGCCCTGGTCGTCGATGGAAACGTCCACCACAATATCTTCGTCGCCCAAACCGAAGGCGAGCGAACTCACCACGCCCGGCTCGGTGGAGACCGGCGTCGGCACGTCGCGCTGAATCTCGCCGATCACGGGATAGCTGGTGAGCACCATCGAAAACAACACCACGGCGCTCAACAAGCCGCCCGTTACGGGCACCGCGTAGGGGCGCATCATGTTGTTCACAACCAATCCCAAGCGGCTTACGGCAAACGCGGCCACGCTGGCCGGGCTCGACCACATCCGCCGCCGTTGCGCCTCTTGCGATCCCATCACCCGCAGCCGCGACCGCAGTTGCGCGGGCGGATCGTGCCTGGGCAGCGCGGCCAATTGCGCACGCAATGCGGCGGCCGCGCCGGGATCGCTCGCATTTCGTGTTTGGTCTTGGCCCTGCGGCATGTGTGCCTTCCTATTCACTGATCCATTCCTTCCGCCGCGCAGAGCCGGAGATTCGATCCGCGCCGCGCCTGCATCCGGATTTCCAACGCTACGCGCAAGGCTTCCCGCCCGCGCAAGATTCTGGACTTTACCGTGCCGAGATTGGTTTGCAAGATCTCGGCGATTTCGTCGTAGCTCATCTCCTCTATATCCCGCAGCACCACGGCCGAACGGAACGCCGGCTTCAACGACGCCAGCGACTCTTCAATAAGTGCCCGCGTCTCGGAATTCGCCATCGAATCAAACGGCGACGTGGCCTGATCTTCCAAAACCTGGTGGAAGTGGATTCCTTCGCTCACTTCCTCTTCGAGTCCCACCTCATGGCCGGCCTTGCGTTCGAACCAGCGCCGGTGGTTATGCGCCTCGTTTACCGCGATGCGGTAGATCCAGGTCTTCAGGCTGCTCTGCGCGCGGAACGAGGTCACATTCCGGAATACCTTCAGAAAAACTTCCTGCACCACGTCGGCGGCGTCAGCCGGATTGGCCACCAGCCGGTAAACGAGGTTATACACCGGCCGTTCGTAAAGGCCGATCAGTTGCTCGTAGGCGTCGTCGTCGCCCTTGCGTAGCCCGGCAATCAGGCGCTCCTGCGCTTTGGCCGGAAGAGGCAATGCTG
>CAYUZM010000507.1:0-4918 GCA_964449665.1 uncultured Solibacteraceae bacterium | reverse complement strand
GGCGCGACAAAATCGATGACCGCTTCCCGGTGGAAATGATCCACACCGTGCGCGGCGTCGGCTATATGCTCGACACCCCGGAAAAGGGCGACAAGACGCTCGATGCAGGCGCGGAAACCGCCGCGGAGCAAGCGGCGGAAGCGTAATCCGTGAGCGCCCCATTTTCCATGTGGCGGCGCAGCCTCGGCCTTCGCGGCCGTCTCTCGCTGAGTTACGGCATCGCGTTCCTCCTGCTGGTCATTACCGTAGGATTCATCATGCGCGGTTCGCTGCGCTCGCTGCTCATCGCCAATACGACCGAGGTATTGGAGCAGGAATGGGGCGCCGTGCGGGGATACCTGCAGATCGACCGCGACCACACGATCTGGTTTTTTGACCGCGAGGATAGCGAGGAAGCGTTCTTCGTCCGCCGCCTGCGCCGCATTTTCCTGCTTGCCGATACCGAAGGAAATGTCCTCGAGGTCTCCGAGCTTTACGCCAAGGCCGGCGTCGAACCTCGCGACGAGCTGGTGCGGATGGCCGCCGAACGCAAACCGGTTTGGAGAGAGCGGCGCGCACCCGATGGAACCCGCTTCCTCATTCGCACCGGGATTCTCACCGAAGGGCGCAAGGAGTATCTACTCAGCGTCGGACGCACGCTCGCGGATAACGACCGCATTCTCGAACGCGCCACGCAAGCCTACTTTCTCGTCACGCCACTCCTCATTGGGCTGTTCAGCCTGCTGGGTTGGTGGATTGCCGGACGCGCCCTCCAGCCGCTCAACGAAGTTTCCACCGCCGCCTCGCAAATCACCGGCCAGAACCTCAAACTTCGCATTCCCAGCCGCGCCACCGGCGACGAACTCGACCATTTGATTGAACGCTTCAACGGCATGGTCGACCGCCTGGAGAATTCCTTCACGCAAGTACGCCAGTTCTCCGCCGATGTTTCCCATGAGCTCCGCACGCCGCTCACCACCATCCGCGGCGAACTCGAGCTCGCCTTGATGACCGCCAAAACCAAGGAGCAATACCAGGAGGCCATCGGCGAAGCCATCGAAGAGGCGGACCGCCTGGCAAAGGTCGTGCGCTCACTTCTGCAACTCTCCCAGGCTGAAAGCGGCCAGGTCACCGTGGCCCATGATCCGGTCGACCTCGGCCAGTTGGTGCGCGACGTCGTGGAACGGTTCAACGTGCAAGCCGAAGCGATGGATCAGGTGATGCGCGCCGAAGGCGGCGAGGGAATTATCGTGAGGGGCGACAAGTTGCAGTTGGATCGTCTGGTCACGAACCTGCTCACCAACGCCATGAAGTACACGCCTCCGGGCGGCACCATCCGGGCGCAGGTTCGCGCCGCGGCCGGCCAAGCGATTCTGCAAGTGACCGATTCCGGTCGCGGCATTTCCGCCGAACACCTGCCTCATATATTCGACCGCCTCTATCGGGTGCCCGACGGAGCGCGCGATACCGAGCGCGGACTCGGCCTCGGCTTGAGCTTTGTCTCCTGGATCGCCAAGGCTCACGACGGCAAAATCTTCGTCCAAAGCGAACTGGGCAAAGGCACCACGTTCACCATTCAATTCCCGCTGGGACGCCGCGCTTCACCGCCCGAGCAACCCGCCCCGCCGCAGCGGCCCGCCAGCGAACCTTCCACGGTGGGATAGACTGAGCACATGAGCCTGGATATCTCACAGCGGGAACGGGAAGGCGTCGTCATCGTCGATCTCGATGGCCGGCTTACGGTCGGTCAAGAGACGGGCGCGCTCCGGGAGACCGTGTTGAAGCTGACCAACGAAGGCAGGAACAACGTCGTGCTCAACCTGGAAAAGGTCGAGTACATCGACTCGACAGGACTGGGCGGTTTGGTGATCTGCTTCACCACGGTCAAGAAAAACGGCGGAGCTTTGAAACTGCTCAACCTGAACCGGCGCAACGTCGAACTACTCGTGCTCACCAAGCTGCAAACCGTGTTCGAGGTGTTCAACGACGAGCAGGACGCCGTGAACAGTTTCTTCCCCGGCCGTGAGATCAAGCGCTTCGATATTCTCGCCTTCGTGCAGCAAACACAGGGCAACGAGTAAAGGACACAAGCGGCCATGCGGCTGGTGGTGATTGGGGGCGTCGCCGCCGGACTCAGCGCGGCCGCGCGCGCCAAACGCCTGGATCCCGCGCTGGAAGTGGTCGTGCTCGAAAAAGGCGAGCAGATCTCCTACGGCGCATGCGGCTTGCCTTATCTGATCGAAGGGCAGGTCCGCGACTGGCGCCAGTTGGTGGGCTTCACCCGAGACGAGTTCGTGCGCGCGAAGAACGTCAGCGTGCGCACCCGCGCCGAGGTTTCCGCCATCGCTCACTCGCGACGCGAACTCTCGCTCCACTCGGGCGAAAAGCTCCACTACGACAAACTTGTGATCGCCACCGGCGCCCGCGCCCGTTGTCCTGAACAATGCCTGCCGCTCCACACCCTCGCCGACGGCGTGCGGCTCTGGGAACATCTGAAGCAAACTCCGCCCGCCCGCGCCGTTGTGCTCGGCGCCGGTTACATTGGCCTCGAACTGGCGGGCGCGCTTCGCGCACGGGGCTGGCGCGTCACGCTCGTGGGCCGCAGCGAACAACTCCTGCAGCGCGACGATACCGAACTGACAGCCACGTTGCGGCGCCTGCTCGAACGCCATGGCGTGCGCCTGCTGCTTGGCTATGAAGGAGCCCCGCCCGAAGCCGAACTCACCGTGCACGCCATGGGGCTGCAACCCAACGTCGCCCTGGCCGAATCCGCCGGCGTCGAGCTTGGCCGCACCGGAGCCATTCGCGTAACAGACCGCATGGCAACCAATCTCGCCGGAATCTACGCCGCGGGCGATTGCGCCGAGACGATCCACCGCGTCACCGGCGCGCCGGCGTGGCTCCCTCTGGGCACAACAGCGAACAAGATGGGACGCGTCGCCGGAGCCAATGCCGCCGGACGCCGCGAACGCTTCGCCGGCATCGTTGGCACCTCCCTCGTCCGTGTCTGCGGGCTCGGCGTGGCGCTGACCGGACTCTCCCCGTCGCAAGCCCGGCTGGCCGGTTTCCAGCCCGCGACCGTTCGCATCCAAAGCCGCGACCGCGCCACTTACTTTCGCGGCCGTCCGGTCACCGTCGAACTCGTCGCCGACCGCTCCACGGGCCGTTTGCTCGGCGGCACCGTGCTCGGCGAATACGGGGTGGAAGGCCGCATCAACGTTCTAGCCACCGCCCTGCAGGCCCGCATGAACGTCGAAGACCTGCTCGGCCTCGACCTTGCCTACGCGCCTCCCTACGCCCCCGTGATGGATGCCTTGCTCATCGCCGCGCAGCAACTGGCGAAGGAACTCTGACATGCCCCTCGCGCCCGGCTCACTCGCGCCGAACTTCCAACTGCCGCTGCTCGGTGGCGGTGAGATTGTCCTCGCCGATTGCCTCGCCAAGGGCCCGTTGCTGCTCGCCTTCTTCAAGACCACATGCCCCACCTGCATGTTGGCCTTTCCGTTTCTTGAGCGGATCCACATCGTCGCCGATGGACTGCGCATCCTCGCCATCTCGCAGGACGGCCCGCAGGCCACCGCACGCTTCCACCAGGAATTCGGTATCACCATGCCCACCGCAATCGACCCCGTGGACGGCGGCTATGCGGTCAGCAACGCCTACGGCATCACCCATGTGCCGTCTCTTTTCCTCGTCTCTTCCGCCGGAATCGTCGAGTGGTTCTCGGCCGGATTTTCAAAGCCGGAGCTCGAAGAGTTGGGCCAAATCGCGCGCGTCCAAGTATTCGCTGCCACGGACCGCGTGCCCGTCTGGAAGCCCGGTTGAGGCTCCCGCAACTGAACCCCGGTCCGGGGTTCGCTCGAATCGCCTCGCGCCCGCACGGCCCGTCATCGTAAACTAGTAAGACATACATGGCTTCCAAGATCGGTGAAGTTCTCAGTTCCGCTGCCGAGATCGCCAAAGGCCTCGGCATTACGCTGCGCGAAATGATGCAGCCGGCGTTGACCGAAGATTATCCTGACGTCCCGCCGTTTTTCCAGGAACGCTACCGCGGCAAACACGTGCTGCGCCGCGACGAAAACGGCCTGGAGAAATGCGTCGGATGTTTCCTCTGCGCCGCCGCCTGCCCGGTGGAGTGCATTTACATCGAAGCGGCCGAAAATACGGAACTGGTGCGCATCAGCGGCGGCGAACGCTTCGCCAAGGTCTATAACATCGACTACAGCCGCTGCATTTTCTGCGGCTATTGCGTGGAAGCCTGCCCCACCGACGCCATCACGCACGGCCACGGCTTCGAACTCGCCAGCTACGACGTCTCCACGCTCATCATGCGCAAAGAGAACATGCTCGAATCGGCCAAGCCTGGCGCCAAGCCCCCGGTCATTGCTCCGGCAGCCATCGGCGGCCACCACTAAGCCCGCGTCAGCAGCTCATAGGCGCGCCGCGCCACCACCAGTTCCTCGTTCGTCGCCAGCGCCACAATTGCCACTTCGGAGTCGTGCGAAAAAACCAGCCGATCTCCCTTGCGGTTGTAGTTGCGCTCGCGATCCAGCCGTACCCCCAGGAACTTCAGCCCGTCGGTGCAGCGCTCGCGCAGCCGCGCCGAGTTCTCGCCGATCCCGCCCGTAAACGCAATTGCATCCAGGCCGCCCATCGCCGCCGCATACGCGCCGATACTCTTCTTCACCTGATAGCTGAAAACCGCCAACGCCAGCTCGGCCGCCTCGCTTCCCTTCCCGGCCGCCTCTTCCAAATCGCGCACGTCGCCGCCCGGGATTCCGGAGAGCCCAGCCAGCCCGCCGCTTCGCGCCAGCTCAGCCGTCAACTCGTCGATACCGGCGCCGCGCCGCTTCATCACGCCCAGCATGGCGTAAACATCCAGGTCCCCATGCCGCGTCCCGTTCCCCGACCGCGTCCGCTTCCCCTTCCGCCCCGGGCG
>CAYUZM010000506.1:0-4921 GCA_964449665.1 uncultured Solibacteraceae bacterium | reverse complement strand
TCATCCACCGCATCAAAGCCGAAGCCTTCGACCGCTCCAAGGTCATGGACCACCTGTTCTTCCTCACAGACGTCCACGGCCCCCGCCGCACCAACTCCACCGGCTTCCACAATGCCGCCAATTGGACCCTCGACCGCCTCAAATCCTACGGCCTCGCCAAAGCCGCCAAAGAAAAATGGGGACCCTTCGGCAAAACCTGGAACTACACCCGCTTCTCCGCCCACTTACTCAAACCCACTTACGCGCCCCTCATCGGTTTCCCCATGGCCTGGACCCCCGGCACCAACGGCCCCGTCAAAGGGGAACCGTTGCTCGCCGTCATCAAAGACGAAAAGGATCTCCCCAAACACAAGGGCAAACTCCGCGGCCGCATCGTCCTCATCGACGACCCGCGCGCGGTCGCCCTCCTGCTCACTCCCCTCGGCCGCCGCCTCTCCGAAAAGGAACTCGACGCCATCGAAGAGGGAACCGTTCCCGGCCCGCCCCGTCCCCCCATGGACCGCGAAGCCCGCCGCCGCCTCATGAACGCCAAGGCCAAATTCCTGCGCGAAGAAGGCGCGGCCCTCGTCGTCACCACCGGCTACAACGGCGACGGCGGCACCGTGTTCGCCGCCGCCGGCGGAGGCTACCGCGCGGGCGATGAAGTCCCGCCCCCCATGATCGCCATCACCCCCGAGCACTACAACCGCATCGTCCGCCTCATCAAGGAAAAACAGCCCGTCAACCGCGAAGCCGACATGCCCGCCACCCTCGACACCGCCCCCGCCGACTCCTACAACATCGTCGCCGAAATCCCCGGCACAACCCGCCGTGACGAGGTCGTCATGCTCGGCGCCCACTTCGACTCCTGGCACGGCGGCACCGGTGCCACCGACAACGCCGCCGGCTCGGCCGTCATGATCGAAGCCATGCGCATCCTCAAAGCCCTCGACCTCAAACTCCCCCGCACCGTCCGCCTCGCCCTCTGGAGCGGCGAAGAACTCGGCCTCCTCGGCTCCAAAGCCTACGTCAAGGAACACTTCGCCGACCCCGCCGACATGCGCACCACCGAACAGCACTCCAAACTCGCCGGCTACTTCAACTACGACAACGGCTCCGGCAAAATCCCCGGCGTCTATCTCCAAGGCAACGACATGATGCGCCCCATCTTCGCCGATTGGTTCGCCCCCTTCCACGACCTCGGTGCCGCCCGCATCTCCATCAAAAACACCACTGGCACCGACCACCTCTCCTTCGACGCCATCGGCCTCCCCGGCTTCCAGTTCATCCAGGACCCCCTCGAATACTCCACCCGCACCCACCACTCCAACATGGACACCTACGACCACGTCCAGGAAGCCGATCTCAAACAAGCCGCCGCCATCATCGCCAGCTTCGTCTACAACACCGCGACGCGCCCAGAAATGCTCCCCCGCAAACCGCTGCCCAAGCCAACGCCGCCCGCCGCCGCGCCCAAACAACTAACCGAGGGACAGTAGCCGGAGTTACTCTTACAACTTCCTCGCGAAGTAATAATAATTCTGCCCCGCGTCCTCGTCGTGGCCCGTCACGACCAGTCCATGCGCCGCCATCTCCCGCGCATACACCTCCTCGCCCAATGAGACCGAAGGAAGGCCCGTCATCGCATCGTTCCACGCACAGGCCTGCCTCGGCGCGGTAAACAACAATTCCCCATCGCGCCCCAACGCCCGCGCCATCTTGCCGATCACAACCCTTTGCGTCTCCTCCGGCAACAGGAACATCAGCCCCCACGCCACAATCCCATCGAACGTGCGCTGGAAAAACTCCGAATGCTCTACCGCGCAGCACTCCACCGCCGTATCCGGAAACAACCGCCGGAACTCGCCCACCATCGCCTGCGACGCATCAATCCCATGCACGGCAAATCCCGCATCGAGCAACGCCTTCGAGATCGGAACACCATTCCCGCACCCAAGATCCAAGACGGCCGCCCCCGAAGGCAGCCGCCTTGCCCAGTGCAATACGGTCTCCGGCCCAATCGCGGAATTCCGCGCGCGCATAAACGCCCGCGCAATCGCTTCGTAGCCGTTCGACCGGTCCGCCATGCCGTTTCCAGAGCGAGCCTAACACGCTCACGGAAACACAACCGGCCCGCCCTTACACAAAGACCTTCCAGCCCTTCATCGACGACGACCCATACAAATTCGGCGACTGCGGATACTGCTGCGACGGCAGCGCCGCCCGGATCTTCGCGTGCCACTTCTTGTAAGTCGCGCTCGCCGTCAGGTTCTTCAACTCCCGCAGCGCCACGAACGTGAACGCCCCGTTCGGCCGCCCCTGGAAATAGGCGTCGTAGCTGTACTCGGTATCCTGGCACCCCGACAACAGTAGTGACGCATACCGTCCCGGAGGGCTCGACACCCGCGTCGACCGCCGCACTCCCAGCTTCGCCGACTCCCGCGCGCTCAAAAACACGGCCGGCGGCAAAAACCGAACCTTGCGCTGCGGCGCGCCCCGCCCCGCAATCGTAGCCGGCGTCGTGATCGGCGCAAACCGCGCCACCGTCCCCGAATGGCACGAATCCGAAATCATGACCACCTTCGAACCCGGCGCCCGGTCGCTGAACAGCTCAAACAGTTCATCGTCCGTAATCGGGCCTTTGGTTTCGATGTCGTGCGGACACAAACACTCATCCGTCCCGTCCGGTTCGTCGCCGTCCACGTCGGGAACAAACGACCCGTGGCCCGAATACTGAATCACCACCAGGTCCCCCGCCTTCGCCTGCCCCACCGCCGCCTTCATCGCGTCGCGCATCCCCTTGCCCGTCGCCTGCGAGTTCAACAGTTTCTTCACCGTGAACCCCCGCGCCGTCAACGCCGCCCCCCAGTCGTTTGCGTCGTTCACGCACCCCGCCAAATCGCTCCCCGTTCCTGGGTAGTCGTTAATCCCAATGCACAGTCCGTACTTTGCCATGTTGGCCTCCTTCCCCTAGTAGCGAAAGTTTCCGGAGATGTACGCCAACAATTCCTAAAAATACCGGCCAGCCTCGCTCACGCCACTCGCTCATACAGGTGCTTCTGAAACCCGCTGAACACCTGCCCAATCTCCTCCGGCCTCCCCAAATCCGCCACCGCATCGGCGATTGCATTGTTGTACTTCAGCTTCAACAACGGCGACAGCTTCTCCTGGTCCAACTCCCGCACCCCCGCCTGCACATACTGCGTCAGCACGAACTCCAAGAACACCTGCTGCTTCGAACTGAACCGCTCGCTGATCACCACCTTCGCCCGCGCCGCCCGCTCCTCCCGCGTCATCGGTGGCAGCGCATACGCCACATGCGCCAGCACATCGAACAAATCGCTCTTCTCGGCATCGATGATCCGCTGCATCTCCGCCATCTGGTCGCTCCCGAACCCCTTCTCCGCCAGCCCCTGTAGCAGCTTCGCCCGCGTATCCGGCACGCTCCACAACGCCCTCAACTCCTCCTCGTTCCGGAAAAACTCCGGCAGCTTCCCAAACAACTCCTCCAGAAATTGTTGCGCCGACATCGGCGTCCCATCCGGATGCCAGAAGCTCGTCATCGTCATGTGCTGAATCGTGCGCGACTTCCCATCCGCCAGCTTCACCTGAATCTTCCGCGTCTTCCCGCCCCCGTCTTCATCCCCCTCGTCCGCCTCTTTGGGCCGCGGCTCCCGCTCCACCTTCGGCCTCTCCTCCGCCTCCACAGGTTCCACGGGCTCCCCATCCCATTCCGGATCGGCGAAGTGATGATGCGCCTTCACGAAATCGTAAATCGTGAAATAGTCCTTCCCGTCGTACAGCCGCGTCCCCCGCCCAATAATCTGCTTGAACTCGATCATCGAATTCACCGGCCGCATCAGCACGATGTTCCGCACATTCCGCGCATCCACCCCTGTCGACAACTTCTGCGACGTCGTCAGCACCGTCGGAATCGACTTCTCGTTGTCCTGAAAATCCCGCAGATGCTGCTCCCCCAGCGCTCCATCGTTCGCCGTCACACGTGCGCAGTAGTTCGGCTCCTTGCTCGTCTTGTACTGGTTCACCAGGTCCCGCACCGCCAGCGCATGATCCTGCGTCGCGCAAAACACCAGCGTCTTCTCCCGCTGATCGATCATCTCCAGGAACAGCTTCACCCGGTGCGCTTCGCGCTCCTTAATCTCGATAATCCGGTTGAAGTCGCCCTCCGTGTACCGCCGCCCGCTCTCTACCTCGCCTTCGACAACTACATCGTCCGGCGTATAGACATACTCGTCGAGCGTCGTCGAAATCTGCCGCACCTTGAATGGCGTCAAATACCCGTCGTTGATCCCGTCTTTCAGCGAGTACTCATACACCGGCTTGCCGAAGTACTCATACGTATCCACGTTGTCCTTCCGCTTCGGCGTCGCAGTCAACCCCAACTGCACCGCCGGCTCGAAGTACTTCAAAATCTCCCGCCAGCTCGATTCATCGTTCGCCCCGCCGCGATGGCACTCATCAATCACGATGAAATCGAAAAAATCCCGCGGATACTCGCCAAAGTAAGGCGACGGCTTCCCATCCTTCGGCGGCCCGCTCATGAACGTCTGAAAAATCGTGAAGAACAGACTCCCGTTCTTCGGCGCCCGCCCCTTCTTCTTGATCTCGTCCGGCTCAATCCGCACCAGCGCATCTTCCGGAAACGCCGAAAACGCGTTGTAAGCCTGGTCCGCCAGTATGTTCCGGTCCGCCAGAAACAGAATGCGCGGCCTCCGCCCCGGCTCCCGCGTCAGGTTCCACCGGCTGTGAAACAGCTTCCATGCAATCTGAAAAGCGATGAACGTCTTCCCCGTTCCCGTCGCCAGCGTGAGCAGAATGCGGTCCCGCCCCGCCGCCAACGCCTCCAACACCCGCTCCACCGCCAGATCCTGGTAATACCGCCCCTGAAAATACCCGCCCCGGTCCTCAAACGGTACGTCCG
>CAYUZM010000505.1:0-4922 GCA_964449665.1 uncultured Solibacteraceae bacterium | reverse complement strand
TGTTCCTCGCCGCCGGCGAGCGTGCTGATCATGATGTTCTCGGGCTTCAGGTCGCGGTGCCACACGCCCTGTTCGTGCGCGGCGGCCAGCGCCTGCCCGATCTGGCGGATGAGGTTCGAAGCGCGGCTCATCTCCATGCCGCCGTCGGGAATGGAGTCGCGCAGCGTCTTGCCTTCGATGTACTGCATCACCAGATACTGCGTGCCGGTGGGCAGATCGCCGTAGTCGAGCACGTTGATGATGCCGGGATGGTCGATGCGTGCCAGCGCCTCCATCTCCTGCATGAACTTCTTGCGCACCCATTCGTTCTGGTTCTGCTTTTCCAGCAGCACCTTGACGACGACGGGCTTATTGAGGAGCTTGCGGTCGTGCGCGAGGTACACAACGCTCATCCCGCCGCGGCCGAGCTCGCGATCGACCGCGTAGCGGTTCTTGAGGATGGGCTTGCCGTTTTCCTGTGCTACTCCCGGTTCGAGATCCTCGTCGCTCATTGTGTGCACTGTGCGGTCCGCTGCGTGGAAGCACCGGAGGCGTTGGTCAGCGTGACGCCCACCGAGGCCACGCCGGAGCTGCTCGGTTGGACGTTAAAGGTCTGCGTATAGAGGAACGTGCCGCCCGCAAGCTGGCCGTTGGCGCTCGAGAACCAGCCGCTGAACATCGCGGTGGTGTCGATGGGGAACGACGCGCTGGTGAGCGTTTCGCCACTGGCGGCGGTGAACTCGAACGTGGCCCGGCTCACCTCGCGCGTGTTGGTGATGCCCGAGGTGGTGATGGTGAGCAGCGTGGCGTTCGTGCGCACGCAGCGGACGTCGGTGGCGGCAACAATTGGCACGGCGCGGGCGATGGTGATCGTCCGGCTCTGCACGCCGCTGGGCGTCACGTCGGTGGAACCGGCGAAGAAGCGCGGGGTGAGCGTCACCACGCCGGCCGTGGAGCCGGTTTGGAAACTCACCTGGGCGGGCGCAACCGAACCGGAGGGCACGTTGACGTCGATCTGCCGCTGGCCGTTGGTGAAGACGATGGCGCGGTCGTTCGGCAGGTTGCCGTCCGGGGCGAAGGTGAGCGTGAACTGCACGCGCAGATCGGCCGGGAAGGGGGAGCCCAGCGTCAGCGTGGCGTCGGCGCGGGAGCCCGAAGTGGCCACGTTCAAACCGCCATAAGTGAGCGACGGCAGCGAGGGCAGCGCGATGTCGAAGGGCAAGCCGTTCGAGACCGCTCCGCCCGGACCTTCGATGGTCACATTCACGGCGATGCGCGCGGCTACGAGCGATGCCGGAACCGCCGCCGTGAGCGACGAGCCGGAGCCGGTGGTGGTCAGCGCGGTGCCGTTCCAGCGAACGGTGGAGCCCGCAAGCAGGTTCGCGCCCGTTACGTCCATCGTGAAGTCGGGGCTGCCCACCGGACGCGTCGAGGGCGAAAGCGAGATCAACCGGGGCGGCGGTCCGACGGTGAGCGAGAGCGGGGCCGAAGGCGCGCCGGACGGCGGCAGAAGCCGGATCGAAAGCGTGCCCGGCTGGGCAAGCAGATTGCCGGGAATGGTGAAGGCCACGGCGGTGGCGGTGACCGAGTCGGGCGTGATGGGAACCGCGGGACCGCCCGGCGTGGTGACATCCACTCGCGAGCCGATGGCGATGCCCGTGCCACGAATGGTCGCCGTGGCCTGGCGGTCGCCCGCTTGGACCGGGCCGCCTTCGAGCGTGAGCGGCGAACCGAGTGTGAGCGGCAGCGAGTTCGTCGCGAAGCCGTCGGCGGTGAGGCCGGAAACGCCCACGCTCGCCAGGCTGGCGGGCAGCGCCGAGGCCGGAATGCTGGCGTTGATGCGCGTGGCGTCGACAAAGGTCGAAGGCACGGTGGCGCCCTGAACTTGAATCGCCATGTCGCGCGTGAGGTTGCGGCCGATCACGGCGATGTTGGCAGCCACGCCCGGCGGCACGGAGTTCGGGTTCAACTGCGTGAGCACCGGGGCCGGGTTCACCGTCAACTGCACGGTGTTCGAAGAAGTTTGATCGGGATTGTTCACCGTCACCGGCACCTGGCCGGCGGTGGCGACCAGCGCGGCGGGCACGCGCACGACGAGTTGGGTCGCGCTGGCGCCGGAGTTGGGCGTGAAAAGCTGTCCGCCGATGTCCACCTGCGCGCCGACGGCAAATCCCGCGCCGGTTACGGTCAGATCGAACGCCGGCCGTCCGGCGGTTACGGGATTGGGCGCGATGCCGGTGATCTGCAAACGGCCAGTGACCGTGAGTTCGACGGGAATGAGGAAAGTGCTGTTCGCCGCGCCGCGCGCGCTCACCGTGATGTTAGCGGTGTACTTGCCGGGCGCAAGATTGCCCGTACCCGTGGTGACGGAAAGCGTGGCCGGGGTCCTTCCGCCGCTGGGATTCACCTGCATGGGGAACACCGTGCCGGGAGCGGCGGTGAAGTCGATGTTCTGGGTGAGGGTTCCGAGAATCGCTTCCAGCAGCACCGTTTGCGCTGTCGAGTTGGCACCCTGCAACAGCGTAAAGGCGAGCGAAGTGGGCGTGGCGCGAAGCGTGGGAAGCGTGGTGGACGAGCCTGGATCGAACTGCACCAGCGGCACGGGGGTGCCCCCGGAAACGAATCGCGGCAGGGGCGCCGTGGCCGATGCCGTGGCCACCGACGATGCGGGCGCGAGGCTCATATCGACGTTGATGTAAGGCGCGCGCAATCCGGCTGGGTGCGAGACGTAGACGCCGAAATCGAGGTTGCCCGTGATGGCGCCGTCGGTGCGCAGCACCTCCCAGATCGCGGTACCGGTGCCCGAGGTGACGGGCACAATGGCGAGTTGTCCGGAGTCAGCGGGAATGGTCTTGAAGGCTCCGCTGCCGTCGGCGTTGGTGCCCACCAGGCGGGCCCATTCCGAGGCGGTGTTGTCATTGTTGAGGCCGACGTAGAGCGTTACGCCGCTGGGCACTTGGGTGAAGATGGCGCGCAGGCGCGAACCGTGGTCGGCCAAACCAGCCGCGCCCAAGTTGCCGCGGCCCGGATAGGTAGGCAACGCCGGATTGAAGAAGCCCGACTCGGAACGGTAGGTCAGCCCCACCTGGTTTTGCGGAGCGGGCGCGGGCGAAGTATTCATGTCCGGCGCGGTGGCGACCGTACGGGCGCGAAACACGAGGGAATTGGTTTCGGTGAACCGCAGTGTGCCGATGCGGACCAGATTGCCGGCACTCGCGGTGGCGGCCGTGAGTCCATTGGGAGCGTCGGCCGTGTTGTTGGCATCGCGCACGGCGTTGCGCAGGCTGGCCCGGGCAATGGCGACCGATTGCACTGTATCGTTGAGCGTGACTTGTTGCTGGCCGCTGAGGGCGACGCTGGCGGTGACGGCAGTACCGCCACCGGGCGGCACCTGAAGCTGGCTCGCGTTCACGCGCATGTTCTGGAAGGTGAAGGTGCGGGAGTTGGTCTGTCCGGGCGGATCCATGGGAATGCCCCGGAAGATCACGGTGTTCGTGCCGGACAGCACGCCTTGAAAGACGTTGCGGTTGTTGGGCACGCTAGGGCTCTGCGCGGCGCCGCCATAATAGCCGGTGCCGGTGCCGTTACCGTAGGCGGTGCAGATGCCGGTGCCGGTTTCACACGGATACTGCGCGGAGATCGACGGCTCATCCAGGAGCAGGAGTATCTCCGACGATCCACCGGGATCGAGCAGCCGGGAGGTGAGGTTGACGTTAGGCCCGACGGTGATGGTGATGGTCGCCGTGGGAATCGTAGCCCCGGCGTTGGTCGGTGTGCCGCCTGTGCAGGTGATCTGGAGAGGGGCGACGAGTTCGGAAGCGCCCTCGGCGCGGATGACCGGCGTGGCCGTGGCTTGCGCCGAGCACTCGAACGGTTTGGGCGGAGGGCAGATCAGAACGTACTGTTCGTCGATGTACTCGTAATAGCATCCGGGCGGCGCCGGGGGGGGGCCGTCGCCGCCCTGCGCCCTCGCCAGTTGCGTCTGGCCGAGCGCGAGCAGCAGAAGAGCGAAGAGGAAGAAGAGACGGTGGCGGCTCATTCGGCCTCCTTCACGGCGGGCGGAATGAAGAGCACGCGCGGTTGATCTCCGGCGGCATCCAGGAGCCAGACGGGTCCGTCTCCTGGGTCGTTTAGACGATAGAGCAGGCCGCGTCCGACGCGGGCCAGCGTCGTCGGTTTGCAGCCGCAGTCGATGAGTTCGACGGTCGAGCCATCGCGGGCGAGCTTGGCGACGGCGCCGTCTTCTGCCGCGAGCAGAATGTGGTCCCGCGTGCCGGCGGCGGCGAGGGGCGAGGGCATCGATTCGGGCAGGGCGAAGCGGGCGAGTTCGCCATCGTGGCTGAGCAGCAGCGCGCCTGCTTCGTCCGTAAGAATGAGGCTATCGTGCGAGCCTTCGGCGAACGCCGCCCAGCGAGCGCCGCTGGCGAGGAGCTCGGCCGTTGAGCCGTCGGCGTTGTGTTGAACAAGGCGGCCCTGGGCGAGCGAGAGAGCCTGCGAGCCGTCGTCGGCGAGTGCGAAGGCCGCGCCGGCGGGCGCGGCGAACTCCCAGGCGGCCGTGGGCGTATCGAGGAGCGAGCCGAGCACCACGGCGCGGTCGTCAAAGAGAAGCAGAGCGGCTTTGCCGGCGGGGCTGAAGCGGACGCCGCGCGCCCCGGCGGGGGGCGAGTCGAGCGTTCGCCGTCCGGCGGCGTTGAGCCGTTCCAGCCTCCCGGTCTCTTGCGAAAGGCCAAGGGCGAACGCGCCACCGGGGGCGGCTTCGAGCCAGGCGAGTCCGTCGGCCATGGCGAGCCGGTCGCTCATGAGCGCCGCGGCCGCAACGCCGTTCACGCTATGCAAGGTGCGCGCGGAGGGATCGTAGAGCAGGCCAAGCGTCGGCCCGCCGACCGCGCCTTCCTGCGCGAAGGCCGCGCAGGCGATCGAAAGTGCAATCAGGGCTGACCGCA
>CAYUZM010000504.1:0-4924 GCA_964449665.1 uncultured Solibacteraceae bacterium | reverse complement strand
CCCCATTGCTATTGGCGGGCTTCGAGAACAAAATGCGCGGCCAGAGCCACGGCGACCGAGGGAAGCGTGGGCAGCCGGTTGCTGCGGGTTGCGGACAGTGCCGACCTTCTCTTTATAGGCGACGGTGATCGCGCAGTACATGATCGGCAGCGTCACGAGCAAACCGACGAAGCAGAGAATCGCCCCGATGATCTGCAGCACGCCCAGGGCGAGGAAGAAGATCGTGAAGCCCACGTAATCGTTCTTCACCACATCGTGGCTTGCCTGGATCGCGGGCCAGAAGTCCATGTTGCGGTCAACGATGAAGAGGTAGCTGAACATCGTCGCGGCGGCAACCACCAGGCCGGGGATGATGCACAGGATCATGCCGGCGAACACGCCCACGCTGATGAGCAGCGCCGCCACCAGGCCGGGCACGAAATAGTTGAAGCCCTTGAAGACATCGGCGAATTCGGGCGTGCGGTTTTGCAGCTTCTTGATCGCCATGATGTGCAGGCCGATGATCATCGCGCCTTGCAGGATGACCGGCACCACGCCGGAAAGCACCAGCATCAGCAGGGCTCCGATGATCCAGGCCACCATGTCGGCCTTCACCAGATCCCAGCCGGCCGAGATCCAGCCCATCGTGTTCACCGATACCGACGTCGGCGCGACAAAGGCCGCCGACGATCCGCCAGTGCCCATCGACCACTGTGGAGGCGGGGGCGGGGTGGAGGCGGAACCGCCCTCCTGCGGTGCGTCCGCGAGATCGGCCCCGCATACGGTACAGAACTTGGTTCCATCAGGAAGTTGGGCGCCGCAACTGGTACAGAACATGAATGCCTCCAAGGGTGGGATCGCCTGAGTTTACACCAAGTTGGGAAAAAGTGTACCCCAAATGTTCGACGAGTCTGCTAAAACACCGACCGCCACTGGATGTACGGCACCACGGTGTGCGCGCCCGGCGTCGATTGCCGGAGGAACGCGCTGGGGAAGACGTGCGTGTAGCCAATGATCACCTGCAGGCGCTTGTGCAGGTCCCACGTCAGATTGAGGTCGGCTTCATGATACAGGTGGGTGCTGGTTGCGTTCAGGTTTCGCAGCACCGGCCGGCCGTTGAAATTGTAGAAATAGTCCTGCGTGGAGGCGAGCCACAGAGAGTGGTACTGGAGGTTGACCACCATCCCTTTCACGGGACGGAGATCGACCCCCAACAGCGCCTCGTGCATGTTGCGCCATGAGGTGCGGTTCGCCCAGCCGTAAAAGGCGTGGTTGGTGGGGTAGAGCTGGTCAAACGTGTGCGTCTTGCCGTCGCCCGGATTGCGGTCGCCTGAGGCGTGGCTGTAGCCGCCGAGCAGGCGCGGCGCGCGCGGACTTTCGGCGACGCGATAGCCAATCTCCCAATATCCGGCCCAGGCGCGATGCGGCGACGTGCCCAGCTTTCCGGCCTGAAACGCGACTTCGAGGTTATAGTCGAAGCGCCGCGGCAGCTTCCCGATGGCGCGTAAGCCAGGGGTGAACAAGTCCGTGCGCCCGGCGCGTGCGCCTTGGCCAGGCAGGGCCTCACCGTTCTCCCGTTTGGCGATCTTCCGGAACATATAGGTTTCCAGTAGCCCGCCAGGAAGCAGCTTCTTCCAGGCTACCTGGCCGCCCTGTAACTGGACGTCGGGCTTGAAGCGGTCGAGCTTGTACTGCTGGGTCTGCACAACCGTGGAGGCGAACAGGTCGACCCGCATGACGGTGTCTTCGCGGAAGAGCCGGACGGCGTCGTTGGCGCGCGACGTGTTCCCCCAGTTGGCTGAGCCGATCAGACGCTGCGCGCCGAAGTTGATCTCCTGCCGGCCCACCCGCACGCCGTACTGCGGGGCGTCTTTTGCGCCGTGAACGAACTCGGCAAAGGCCTGGTGGAAGTCGAAATGGTCCTCGACGTTGCCCGCCACGGGCGTCCGGAAACCCGGAGCCTCCGTGTACTGCGGCTGGAAGACGAACGCCAGGCCGGGCGCGGGGCGAACCTGAAGGTCCAGGCGGATGCGATGGAGATAGTAATGGTCGCCGGTATCGGGCCGGAAATCGGTGGCGTTGACACCCTCAAATCGCCCCCGCAGTTCCCCCCCGGCTTTCAGCCAGCGCGGCAACAGCGGCTTGGACTGTTCCTGCGACAAAGCAGGCAGCGCCGCCAGGCAGAGCAGAATGGAGCTCAGGCGATACAATTGGTCATTCTATGACATTGCCGTTCTCGGCCCAGCGCTTTCTGGCCGCACAGGCGGAAAGCGTACGCAGGCTTCCCAAACGCAAGAAAATAGTGTTCCCGGAAGGGAAGGATTCTCGCGTCGTGGCCGCGGCCGAGCGCCTGAAGCGCGAAGGGTTGGTGGAGCCCGTGCTGATCGATGACACTCCGCGGAGTATCGACAAGTACGCCGCGCTGCTCTACGAGCGCCGGCGGGCAAAGGGAATGACTCAGTCTGAGGCGGGCGTGCTCGCGGCCAGGCCCCTCTACACGGCGGCTCTTATGGTGGCCCTGGGCGAGGCCGACGGCTTCGTCGGCGGCGCGTCCAATTCCACCGCCGATACGGTCCGTGCCGCGCTCTACTGCATCGGTACGCCGCCCAAGGTCAAGACCGTCTCTACATTCCTGATTCTCTGCGTGCGCGAGGAGAGCTACGGCAACGGCGGACTGCTCATTGTGGCCGATCCGGCGATGGTCATCCGTCCCACCGCGGTGCAACTGGCAGAGATCACGATCGCTACCGCGGCCAATGCGCGAACCGTGCTCGGCGTCGAGCCTGCCGTGGCGATGTTGTCGTTTTCCACCAAGGGCAGCGGCAAGCACGAAGAGTCCGAACGTGTGCTGGAGGCCTTCCGCATTGTCCAGGCGCGCGCGCCCGAACTGCACGTGGACGCCGAGTTGCAAGCCGACGCCGCGCTGGTGCCCGCCATCGGCGCCTCTAAAGCTCCCGGATCGACCGTGGCCGGACGCGCCAACACCCTGATCTTTCCCGACCTCAACTCGGCCAACATCGGCTACAAACTGGTGGAACGGCTGGGCGGCGCGGCCGCCTACGGGCCGTTCCTGCAGGGCTTGCTGAAGCCGGCCAATGACCTGTCGCGCGGCTGCTCGGCCGACGACATCTACGCCGTCGCGCTGGTGACGGCGCTCCAATCCGAAGCCGTTCGCGCGGGCTAGGGTATCGTGCGCATGCTGCCGTTCAAGCTCATCTATCACGACCGGTATGACCTGAACCTCGGCGAGCATATTTTCCCGGCGCGCAAATACCGTCTCATTCGGGACCGCTTGCTCGCCTCCGGCGTGGCCACCGAAACGGATTACCTGGCCCCCTGTCCGGCGCGCGACGAAGATATTCTCCTGGTGCATGAGCCTGGATGGGTGAAGCGTCTGCGCACGGGAACGCTCGACTACCTGGAACTGCTCAAGCTCGAGCTTCCCTACTCGCGCCAGATGGTGGAAGGGTTTTGGCTGGCCGCGGGCGGGACGCTGCTGGCTTCGCAACTGGCCATGCGCGATGGCGTGGGCATCAATCTCGGCGGCGGATTTCATCATGCGTTCACCGGCCACGGCGAAGGGTTCTGCGCCATTCACGACGTGGCCGTGGCCGTGCGTGCGATGCAGAACGAAGGGCGGGTGCGGCGCGTGCTCATCGCCGATTGCGATGTCCACCAGGGCAACGGCACGGCGGCCATCTTCGCGGGCGACCCCGAAGTGTTCACCTTCTCCATTCACCAGCGCGACAATTATCCATACGAAAAGCCGCCCTCGCATTTGGACGTGAACCTCGACGACGCCACCGGCGACGAGGAGTATCTCCGGCAGTTGAACGAAGCGCTCGCGCGCGCCGTGGAGGCATCGCGGCCGGAGTTGGTTCAATATGTGGCCGGCGCCGATCCCTACGAGCGCGATCAGTTGGGCGGATTGAACGTGACGCTCGCCGGCCTGCGGGCACGCGACCGCCTCGTCTTCGACTGGGCCCGCCGCGCGGGCGCGCCCGTCGTGGTGACGCTCGCGGGCGGGTATGCCGAGGAAACCGCGGACACGGTGGCGATCCACTGCGCGACGGTGGAGGAGGCGCGGGCGCTCGCAGGTTGACCCGCGCGGTAGACTCCAGCCGTGGAGTTTACCTTTCAGCGGCGCGCCACTTGCCTGCTTTGTGGCGTGACCTCGTTGCTTTGCGCGCAGCCGCCAAAGGTCAAACCAGCGGCGGTCCCATTCGTAGGGTGCAAATCAGATGGCCAAGCGGGGCCGCGGGAAGCACCAAAGGGCAATAGCGTCGTTGTATCCACCAGCCGCGAAGCGGCAGAGCAGCTTGCCTACTACAAATCGGCGCAGGGGCTTGGCGTGCTGGCGCCGCGAGGCTGGCATTGCTTCTGTGTATATGGTTCGAGCGGGGACACGCTGTATGTGACCTCAAACTCGGCCGGATTGGTGGATTTCTTTTTGAGCGCCAAGGGCGCTTTTAGAGGACCCGTGATTCAACTCTCCCGCACGTATGGCGATGGGTCGGGGCGAGATATCGTGGCGGAGGTCGTAGCGCGAGTCTTTCCAAGTCACCGCGCGTTCGTGAGGCGGGTGATGGAGATGTTCGAAATGCCGGCAAACTCATTTCCGGCTGGCCCATATCCCACCGACAAACTCACGAACAAGGGTAGAAACGTGGTCGAGTACGAAACGCCCGCTCAGGCGGAAGGATTGGGAACCATGCCGTGGATCGCGAAGAACGATAGCCCGATCCAAGGCGTAGCGATCCTGGTTGGTGGCGCGCCCAATCTCTTGCACGCTCGAATCAGACTTCCCGCCCACGCGACTGGACTTGCGCCGGCGATCGTGAGTCAAGTCGAGGCCGACGCGGAGCGATTCGGAAGGTAGTCCTCTACATCGCGTAGAAGAACTCTTCGTATACGATCTTGCCATCGGCCACCTTGTAGACAGCCA
>CAYUZM010000503.1:0-4925 GCA_964449665.1 uncultured Solibacteraceae bacterium | reverse complement strand
CTTCAGCTTGCGCGCTTGCCCAAACTGCAGGAATCTTGACCATTCGCGCAGCGTTCCGGTAATGGCGAGGTAGATAAACATGGCCCTGCCTGTCGCTGTCCCAGTTCCACGCGTGTTGCGCCCCAGAAGAGCTGCCCCGTCGGATGCAGTCCGACCCACCCGCGCCGATATCAATCTCGGCAGCCTGAGGCATAACCTGCATGTTGTAAGACGATTCGCCGGAAACTCGCTTGTCTACGGAGTGCTCAAGGCGGATGCCTACGGCCATGGTGCACCGGCAGTCGCCCGGACGTTGGAGCGCGCTGGTATCGACGGCATCTGCGTTGCGCTGCTCGAAGAAGGCATCGAGCTTCGCGAAGCAGGGATTCGCGCCCCGTTCCTGTTCATGGGGGGCTACTACGGCGATGCCTGGAGCGAGGTGCTCGCCCGCAACCTCACCCCTGTCGTCTACGAGCCCGCCCAGGTCGAGGCCCTCGCCCGCGAGGTGAGATACTACGAAGCTCCGCCCGTCGGCGTGCACCTCAAAGAGCGCGGTGCGCAGCCAGGCGAGGGCGCCGAAGCGGTCCGGGGGAACGGTGAAGCCGGGAGGCGAGACGTAGGCGATGCGGGAGCCGTCGGGCGAGAAGGTGAAATTGAGGCGCGGCTCGAAGCCATGGGCGAGCGGGTGGGCCGCGCCGGATTCGATTTCGACCAGATACCAGTTGGCGATGGCCATTTCGCGGCGGAGGGACTCTTCGTCCTGGAAGTTGAGGCGGTGGATGACGGTGGGGTTGTCTTTGGCGGCGTTGGTTTCGAGCCATGCGCGAAGTTCGTCGAGCGTGCCGTCGGGGTTCGGCTTGACGCCGGCGGGCAGGTCTTTCCAATCGCGGTTGGGGCGTTCGGCGGGGAAGGGCGGTTTGCCGTCGATCTTGGAGATGGGCAGGTTGGAGGAGACGAGGACGGCCTTGGAATCGGGACGCCATGCCAGCTCGGCCACGCCGAACTCGAGTTCGGTCAACATGCGCGCTTCACCGGGGGTGGCGAGGGGCATCAGCCAGAGCTGGGGGCGGCCGCGCGGGGCGGGGTCGCGGCGCAGGAAAGCGAGCCACTGCCCGTTGGGGCTTATGGCGGGACTGGTGTCGTTGCGGCCGGGGCCGGTGAGGGGGACGGGCGTGGCGGGGCGGGTGAGGTCAATCGAATAGAGGCGGTTGCGGTACTCTTCACCGTCGATGGAACGAACGGCGAAGACTGCCTTTGAGCCATCGCTGGAGAGGCCGAGGGCGGAGACGGAGCGGATGCGATGGAGGTCAGTAGGAAGGATCGGCGATTGCGCGGCGAGGAGAGTGGACCAAACCGCCCATAGCACCACGAGACGGGAGGGACAAGCAGCCATTTGTGAAGTATACGGCTGGGTCCGGCGGTTTTTACAAATCTTTCACAACTTACGAACGACCTTTGGGAAGACACGGCCTAAAGTCGAAATTGCCATGCTGATGTCCACCAGTCTTTACCAAGATCCACATTGCGTCGTCGATTTCGCGTTGGCCAAACTATGGGTTGACCGGCGCGCGGTGACGCTGACACGCAAGGAATACGAACTGCTGTCGACGCTGACGGCGAATGCGGGCGAGATTGTGCCGCGCAGTGTCCTGTTGCGGAATGTTTGGGGCTATGGTCCGGACATTCGCACGCGGACGCTGGACGTGCACATCCGGCGTTTGCGGCGGAAGCTGGGCGACTATGGCGAGCAATACATCGAGACGATTTTTGGCGTGGGGTACCGGTTCCAGCCGTGGCGTGAGCCAAAGGCGTTCACAGTCGAGCCGCAGATGCTGCGGGCGACGGCGTAGCGCCGGATTCCGGGCGCTGCGCGCGACGGCACAGACAGCAGTTTCTGGGCGAGGAGATCGCGCCTGGTTCGAGGGGGACCGGGCGCGAGCAATTGCTACAATACGAAGTTTCCCCTCATGCAACAAATCATTACCCCGGCCGCGCGCCTGGAAGGCACGATACGCCTGCCGGGCGATAAGAGCATTTCCCACCGATACGGCATTCTGGCGTCGATCGCCGAAGGAACCAGCACGATTCATCACTATTCGACGGGCGCGGATTGCCAGTCGACGCTCGGGTGCATGCGCGCGATGGGTGCACAGATCACGCGGCGGGACGATGGGGCAGTGGTGATTGAAGGCCGCGGTTTGGAGGGATTGCAGGCTCCGGCGGCTCAGTTGGACGCGGGGAATTCCGGTTCGACGATCCGCATGCTGGGCGGGGTGCTGGCGGCGCAGCGGTTCACGTCCGTGATTGCGGGCGACGAGTCGCTGGCGAAGCGGCCGATGGACCGCATCATGAAGCCGCTGGCGCTGATGGGCGCCGAGATTGAGGCGATCGACGGACGCTTTCCTCCGCTGACGATTCACGGACGCAAGTTGAAAGCGATGCGGTATGAGCCGCCGATGGCGTCGGCGCAGGTGAAGACTTGCGTGCTGATGGCCGGGCTTCATGCCGAAGGCGAGACGACGGTGGTGGAGAAGATCGGCACGCGCGACCACACTGAGCTGGCGCTGCGGGAGTTTGGCGCGGAGATTGATTTCAATGGCGGCGTGATCACGGTGAAGGGTCCGGCGCGGTTGAAGGGGCGCGAGTTGGCGGTGCCGGGCGATTTGAGTTCGGCGGCGTTCTTTCTGGTGGCGGCGATGATCGTGCCCGATTCGAAGCTGATGATTCAGGGCGTGGGATTGAACCCGTCGCGTTCGGCGCTGCTGGACTGGCTGATGGGCGCGGGCGCGAAATTGCGCGTGATGAATCTGGCGGAAGTGTCGGGCGAACTGGTGGGCGATTTGCTGGTGACCGGCGGCGAAGTGAAGGGCGGCATCATCAGCGGAGCGACAACAGCGGCATTGATCGACGAGATTCCGGTGTTGAGCATTCTGGGCGCGCTGAGCCGCGATGGGCTGGTGGTGAAAGACGCGCGCGAGTTGCGCGTGAAAGAGACCGACCGCATTGCGACGATGGCCGAGAACATGCAGCGCATGGGCGTGAGCGTGGAAGTGTTCGAGGACGGGTTCCGCGTGCCGGGCAAGCAAAAGTTCAGAGCGGCCACGGTGGACAGTTTTGGCGACCACCGCATTGCGATGGCGTTCGCGGTGGCGGGCCTGGCGGCCGATGGCGAAACGCGCGTGGACAACGCCGATGCGGCCAGCGTGTCGTTCCCCGAGTTTTACGCTACACTTCGTCAGATCACCGCGTAGCGGCGGACCGACGGGAACAGATATTTATGGCGATGCAACCGGCGCCCGATTTGACGTTGGAAGGGCTTGTGCACGATTTGCGCAATGTGCTGGAAACGATCTCGGACGCGGCGGATGTCATCTCAACGGATCCAAAACACGCGAAGCTGGCGGGGGCGATCCGGCGCAGCGTGCAGCGCGGGGCGCGCATGTTGACGAGTTTCCATGAGAGCTCGCTGGCGCTGCTGGAGCTGGACATCATTCTCGACATGGCCATCGAGTGCTCGCGCGATTTCATTCAAGCAGTGAAGGGTCCGGCGATCGAGTTCACGCGGCAGATCGAACCGGGGCTGCGGCTGCGCGGGAATCCAGCGGCGTGGGAGCGCGTGTTCATGAACCTGTTTCTGAACGCGGCGCAGGCGATGGAGGGCGAGGGGACGGTTTCGATTACGGCGCGCGAGGGCGAGCAGGGAATCGAGATTATCGTCGAGGATTCGGGACCGGGCATTTCGCCGAAGGTGCTGCCGCGTATTTTCGAGCCGCACTTTTCGACGCGGGCCAAGCGCAGCGGGCTGGGGCTCCATATCGTGCAGACGATCGTGGTGCAGCACGGGGGTGAGATTGCGGCGTCGAACCGGCCGAGCGGGCAGGGGGCGATGTTCCGCATTACGTTGCCGCGGACATAACTTCGTTACGATAGTCGGTTCCGCCATGCTGATTGGCATTCTCATCTGGGCTTTGGCCGCGCTGACCGCCGGGTTGTTCGTGGCGCGCACGTGGTTTCCTCCGGCGATCAACGAACACGCTCGGGCGTTCGATTCGCAGTTTCAATTGACTCTGCTGCTGACGGGAAGTATTTTCCTTCTGGCGCAGGCGGGGTTGGGGTATGTGATCTTGCGGGCGCGGAAGCGCGAGAAGGCGGTCCACTCGGAAGGCAACAATCGCATGGAGATCGTCTGGACCGTGGCGACGGCGGTGTTGTTCGTGGCCGTGGCGGCGATGTCGACGCGCATTTTCGCGGGCGTTCATTTGGAGCCCGCTCCGAAAGACGCGCTGCGCGTGGAGGCGTTGGCGAAGCAGTTTTCGTGGAACTTCCGCTATCCGGGGCCGGATGGGAAGTACGCGCGGCTGGATGTGAAACAGATCAACGACGCCTCGGGCAACTCGTTCGGGCAGGATGAGAACGATCCGGCGGGCAAGGACGATATCGTCACCGCCGCGCTGCGTGTGCCGGCGGGGAAAGAGGTCGAGCTGATGCTGCGCGGGCGCGATGTGATCCACAACTTCTTTGTGCGCGAGCTGCGGCTGAAGCAGGACGTGGTGCCGGGGCTGCTCATTCCGCTGCGCTTTCGCGCCGATGTGCCGGGAACGTATGAGGTGGCCTGTTCGGAGTTGTGCGGGCTGGGGCATCACCTGATGCGGACGGTGTTGATTGTGATGCCGCCGGAGGAGTTTGCGGCCTGGGAGAGAGATGCGCTCGATCAATTGAAACAGGCGCAGGCACCTTAACATGCTGGGACGAATTTTCTCGACGGATCACAAGGTCATCGGCAAGCAGTACTTCTTTCTGGCGCTGTTCAGCGTGCTGGTGGGAGTGGTGCTGAGCGTGTTCATGCGGCTGCACCTGATCTACCCGGACAAGAAGGTGAAGCTGTTCGAGATGTTGTGGCCGACCGGGGCGGCGGGCGGGATCATGACCCCCGAGCTGTACCTGTC
>CAYUZM010000502.1:0-4939 GCA_964449665.1 uncultured Solibacteraceae bacterium | reverse complement strand
CGGCCTACATGAGCCAATACATCCCCGGCGCCGAATCTCCGGAAAACCTGGCCATGGCCAAGAGCGCCTACGACGAGTTCGCCAAGGTACTCGATAAGGACCCCAACAACTCGCTCGCCCTGGCCTCCATCGCTTCTCTCTACTACCACCAGAAGAAGTTCAATGAAGCCGAAGAGTGGTACAAGAAGGTGATCGCCGCCGATCCGAACAACAAGGAAGCCTACTATACGCTCGGCGTTATTGCGTGGGGCCGTACTTTCCCCAAGCGCATGGAAGCCCGCGCCAAGCTCAGCATGAAGCCCGAAGATCCGGGTCCGGTGAAGGATAAGAAGGTGCGCGAGGAACTCGCCGCCGCCAATTTGCCTGTCATCGAAGCCGGTATCAAAGAGTTGGAAAAGGCGATCGAGATCGACAAGGAATACGACGACGCGATGGCTTACCTGAACCTGCTGCACCGCGAGCGCGCCGACCTCCAGGAAAGTCCCGACGCCTATAAGAAGGACATCGAGACCGCCGACGCCTGGGTGCAAAAGACTCTTGAAACCAAGAAGATCAAGAATCAGCGCCTGGAACAGAAAGCCGGCGCCGGCATCACCATGGAAACCGCGAAGTAGGCTCTACACCTACTTTCGAAAGACGCCCGCTCCCCTCACGGGGGCGGGCGTTTTTGTTTCGGCGGGCACTTTCGCGCCCCGCGCGGAGTCCAAGCGGGCATGGCAATGAACACCGGCTCGCAAGCTCAAATCAACGTCACGCCCCTGATCGACGTCCTGCTCGTGCTTCTGATCATCTTTATGGTGATCACCCCGCTCACCCCGCGCGGCCTGCAGACGCAACTTCCCCTGCCCTCCGATGACACGCCCGCCGCCGCGCCGCCCGCCCTGGTGCTTGCCGTCAACGCTGCCCGTGAAGTGCGCCTGAACCGCGACGTGGTGGCGTGGGATGATCTGCCCGCGCGCCTGCGCCAGGTGCTGGCAACCCGCGCCGAACGCACCGTGTTCGTCCAAGGCGACCCGGCCCTTCAATACGCTACGGTGGCCCAGTTGATCGATACCGCTACTGGTGCGGGCGCCACGCGCGTGGCCCTGCTCACCGAGCGCGCCATGCAGGGGCGATAGCGCGCCGGAACAGGCGCCGGGCTACTCGCCCCGCGCGTAGTCTTCGGCGATCAGGCCATTCATGTCGGGCAGCAGGCCTTTGCTCTCGCGCTCGGTAATTACTTCCTGCATCGTTCGGCCAAACCACATCGAATGACGCTCCAATGCCGCCTCCAATTTCTGCCCGCCCAGCCCGTGCTTCTGTATCACGCGCCTCATCGTCTCCACCATCTTTCCGCGCTCGTGCAGCGTGAGCCGCAATCCCGAGTGATCGCGGTAGTGGTACAACGGCTTTTCGACAATCGCCGCCGTCGCCCCATGCTCGAGCATCGACCAAATCAGATGGTAGTCGTCGATGCCCGGCGTGTCGCCCAGCGATTCGTCCACGCCGCCCGCTTCGAGCACCTTCTCTTTCCGCAAAAGGAAGAAATGTTGCAGATAAGCCGCCTGGTGCTCCAACTCCGTCTTGGTCCTATACACCGCGTTCGTCGCCGCCTTCCAGGGCCGGTGCACCGGCGTGACGCCATCGGCGGCAAACGTCAGCATCTGTGTGCTGGTGATATCGGCATCCACGCGCAATGACTCTTCGATCGCCGCAGGGGCCAGCCAATCGTCGGTCAACAGAATTCCCAGGCGGCTCGCGCGCGAGGCCTCAATTCCTTCGTTCAGGGCCTGCGGAAAGCCAGGGCGGCGCTGCTCCATCACCCTGACCCGCGCGTCCTGGCTGGCGAAACGGTCAACGATCGCCCGGTTGGAGGCGCATGTTCGGGCGCTGGTGACCACCACGATCTCGCAATCGGGTGTTTGTGCCACGGCCGACTGCATCGCCTGCGTCAGATACGCGTCATCCTGGTTGAGTAACGGGACCAGCAGCGTCGCCGCTGGCGGCCTCGAAGCACTGTGCATTTTCTCATGCTACGCCATCCCATGCCGTGCGCTCACGCCGTCGGTTGGCCTGATTCGGGCGGATATGCCCGCGCCCGGCACCATTGGCAACGCGCCGCCACACGCGCCTGCGCTAACCTGAAAGTCTCATGTCCCCCGACGGCGCAGCGCCGCCATCCGTCGATCAACTGTTCGCCGAGCTTTGCGAGAAGGTCAAATCCCTGCGCCCGCAGGAGGATCTGGCTCCCCTCGAACGCGCCTACCAATTTGCGCTCCGCCATCACGCGCACCAGACGCGCGTCTCAGGCGAGCCCTACATGACCCACCCGCTCCACGTCACCCTTATTCTGGCGGGCATGAATATGGATCTGGTGTGCCTGCAAACCGGCCTCCTGCACGACGTGATCGAAGACACCGGAACCAGCCACGAAGATCTGCGCCGCGAATTCGGCGAGGAGGTCGCGCATTGCGTGGATGGCGTCACCAAGCTCGGCAAAGTGAAGTTCTACTCGCCGGAAGAGCGCCAGGCCGAGAGCGTCCGCAAAATGCTGCTCGCCATGGTGAGCGACATCCGCGTCATTCTGGTGAAACTCGCCGACCGCCTTCACAACATGCGCACGCTCGGCGCCCTCTCGCCCGAGCGCCAGCACCGCATCGCGCGCGAGACGCTGGAAATCTACTCGCCCATCGCCCACCGCCTCGGCATGGGCAAAATTCGCGGCGAGTTGGAAGACCTCGCCTTCCGCGCTCTCGAACCGGAAGTCTACGAGGATATCTCCACGCAGATTGCCGCCCGTATCCAGGACAGCGAGTCCGCGCTGCAGCAAATGAAGCAGACGCTCACCGTGAAGCTGGCGCGCGAAAATATCCCCGCCGTCCTCGAAGGCCGCATCAAGCGCACCTTCAGCGTCGTGCAAAAACTGCGGCGGCAAAAGATCGGCATCGATCAGGTCTACGACCTGCTCGCCCTGCGCATCATCACAGACTCGGTGAAGAACTGCTATGCCGCCTTGGGCGTCATCCACAACGAATGGCATCCCATTCCCGGCCGCATCAAGGACTTCATCGCCATCCCGCGGCCCAATCTCTATCAATCGCTCCATACCTCGGTCATCGGCCCCGGCGGCGTGAACTTCGAAATCCAAATCCGCACCGAAGAGATGCACCGCATCGCCGAGGAAGGCATCGCCGCGCACTGGAAGTATAAGGAAGGCCGCCGCGGCTCTGGCGTCGACGACCAGCGCGTCGCCTGGCTGCGCCAGTTGGTCGAATGGCAGCGCGAGATGCGCGATCCCGGCGAATTCATGTCCACTCTCAAGGTGGACCTGTATCCGGAAGAGGTTTACTGCTTCACCCCGCGCGGCCGCGTCATCATCCTGCCGCGCGAAGCCACGCCCATCGACTTCGCCTACGCCATCCACACCGACGTCGGCCATCAATGTGTCGGCGCGAAAGTGAACGGCCGCATCGTGCCCCTCCGCACGCCGCTCCGCAATGGCGACGTCGTCGAGATCGTCACCCAAACCGGGCACATGCCGTCGAAGGACTGGCTATCGCTCGTCAAAACCTCGCGCGCGCGGAACAAAATTAAGCACGTCATCAACGCGAGCGAACGCGAGCGCGCGATTGACATCGGACAGAAGGCGATGGAGCGCGAAGCCCGCCGGCTGGGCGTGGCGCTGTCGCGCATCAGCCGCGACGAAATGGATCAGGTTGCCAGCGACTACGGCTGTTCGAAGCTCGAAGATCTGCATGCCGCGCTCGGCTATGGCAAGGTCTCGGCCCGCCAGATTCTCAGCCGCTTCGCGCCCTCGGGAGAACTGCTTCCGCCCGCGCCGCCCGAACCGGCCGCTCCCCACACGGGAACCACGCCGGGCAGACCCGGAGCCGACAACGGCGATCTTGTCATCCGCGTCACCGGCGCCGACGATCTGCTGGTCTATCGCGCCAAATGCTGCAACCCCATTCGCGGCGAAGCCATCGTTGGCTACATCACGCGCGGCAAAGGCGTGGGCGTGCACTCGCTCAGTTGCCCGAACGTTCAGAACCTCATGTATGAGGTGGACCGCCGCATCGACGTCGAGTGGGCCCGCGCCGCCACCGACAACTTCATGGTGAAAATGGTGGTCTATACCGAAGACCGTCCGGGCGTACTGAACCAGCTCACCAGCGTGCTCACGCACGAAAATTCCAACATTCGGTCGCTCGAAGCCCGCTCCGACGAGCGGCGAGGGCCCGATAACGCCATCGTCGATATGACGGTGGAGGTCCGCGATAAGAAACAACTCGAGCGCGTGGTTGCCGGAATGCGCCGCATTCCCGGCGTGCGCGACGTCGAACGTGTCCAATGAACCCACTGCCTCCCGAACCCGAACACATCGCCATCTCCAAATCGAAGGGCATCAAGATCGATTGGAAAGACGGCCACCACAGCGACTACCCGCCCGGCTGGCTGCGCGACGAATGTCCGTTCGCCAGCCGCCACGGCTCGCCCGGCACCACGCCTCAGCAAACCAACTATTCGCAGGCCGCCGCCGATCCGTTTCCCATGTTCAAACCGGCGCTCAAGATGCTCGATATTCAACGCGTCGGCGGCTACGCGCTGCGCCTTTATTGGAACGACGGGCACAACACCGGCATTTACTCCTATCAGCATTTGCGCGACATTTGCCCGTGCGAGGCGTGCACGGCCGGGCGCGCCGCCGGAGCCGGAGAAAAATAATCTACCGCCCACGCTGAAAACCGCCGCGCAATCCAGTATGATTCCCCTACCACATGGGCTATGACTTGACCTTTCGGTCGCGGGGCTCCGGAGAGGCTCCGCCCATCGAAGATCTGCATGAATACTTCGAACAACGGCCGAATTTCCGCATCGACGGCTTCACCGCGCAATATCTGAACGAAGACACGGGCATCTATTTCTCGTTCGACATGGGCGGCGACTTCCCGATGTTTCA
>CAYUZM010000501.1:0-4945 GCA_964449665.1 uncultured Solibacteraceae bacterium | reverse complement strand
TGCAAACACTCGCCACCATCGGCTATGGCCGCATCACGCCTTACGGCATGTTGCCGAATATCATTGCCACCGCCGAAGCGCTGGTCGGCCTGCTCGGCGTCTCGCTCGCCACGGGAATCCTGTTTGCTCGCTTCTCACGCCCCACGGCGAAGATCCTGTTCAGCGAGCGCGCCGTCGTTGCCCCCTACCAGCAGGGCCAGGCGCTGATGTTCCGCATCGTGAACGGCCGAAACAATGAACTCACCCAGGTGCAGGCAACCGTGGCGCTTGCGTTTTGGGAAACGGTGGACGGCAGACGTGTCCGCCGTTTCGAGGAGCTTGCGCTCGAACGTCCGCAGGTGATGCTGTTTCCCCTGCATTGGGTGGTGGTTCACCCTATCGACGGCGCCAGCCCGATGCGCGGCTGGGAGGAGCCGGACGCCCACGGCCACGACGTGGAGCTGCTCATCGTGCTCAGCGCCTACGACGAGACCTTCGCCCAAACCGTCACCTCACGCACTTCCTACAAACCGGCCGAGATTGTCTGGAACGCCCGCTTCGCCGACATGTTTCAAATCCGGCCCGGCGGAAGCCTCAGCGCCGATGTTTCCAAACTTCACGACATCGAGCGCGTCTAAAAGAATTTGGCCGAAATGTGCTGAACTAGTCCAATAAGGAGAAACGACCTTTCCATGCAGCTCACCCGCCGCCTCTCCCTTCTTGCCTGCGCGCTTGCGCTGACGCTACCCACCTGGGCCCAGGATAGCTTCGCCGAGTTTGAAAAGAAGGTGACTGAGTTCACGCTCGACAACGGCATGAAGTTCCTCATCGTGGAGCGCCACAACGCGCCCGTGGTCAGCTTCTACACCTACGCCGATGTCGGCTCCGTGCAGGAGGTGAAGGGCATCACCGGCATGGCGCACATGTTTGAGCACATGGCCTTTAAGGGCACCAAGAAAGTCGGCACCAAGAACTGGCTGGAAGAGAAGAATTCGCTCGACCGCGTGGACCGCACCTTCCTCGCCCTGCGCGCCGAACGCGACAAAGGCGACAAGGCCAACAAAGCCAAACTCGAGGCCCTGCAGAAGGACTTCGACGCCGCTCAGGAAGGCACCGGACAGTTTGTCGTTCCCAACGAACTGGGCAAGCTGATCGATGGCGCGGGCGGCCGCGGGTTGAACGCCTCCACGGCCAGCGACCGCACCGACTACTACTACAGCCTTCCGTCGAATGCCGTCGAACTCTGGTTCTACCTGGAAAGCGAGCGCTTCCTCGACCCCGTTCTGCGCGAGTTCTACAAGGAAGCGGGCGTGGTGCGCGAAGAGCGCCGCATGCGCAGCGACAGCAACCCCATCGGCAAAATGATCGAAGAATTCCTCGCCACCGCCTACAAGGCGCATCCCTACGGCGAGCCCGGCATCGGCCACATGAGCGACCTCATGAACTTCACCCGCATCGAAGCGGAAGCGTTTTTCGCCAAATACTACACAGCGTCCAACATCACCTGCGTGCTCGCGGGCGACATCGATCCCAAGCGCGCCCGGGCGCTTGCCGAAGCCTACTTCGGCCGCCTTCCCAAGCGCCCCAAACCGGAACCGCTGCGCATCACCGAACCCAAGCAGGAGGTGGAACGCCGCCTCACGCTGAAGGTGCAGTCGCAGCCGTGGGTGCTCATCGGCTATCACAAGCCCGCCGCCACTCACCCCGACGGGCCGGTCTACGACGCCATCGGCAGCCTGTTGAGCGACGGCCGCAGTTCCCGCCTTTACCGCCGCCTGGTGACGGAAAAGAAGATCGTCGCCGGAGCGGGCGGCTTCCCCGACTTCCCCGGAGAAAAATATCCGGGACTCTTTTTCTTCTACGGCGCGGCCAACGCCGGCAAAACGAACGACGAGGTGGAGAAGGCGATGTTCGAGGAGATCGACCGCCTGAAGAACGAACTGGTCACCAAGGAAGAGTTGGACGGCGTGAAGCGCCGCGCCCGTTCGAACATCATCAACAGCCTCTCCAACAACACCTCCATCGGCGCGCAGTTGGCGAAGTTCCAGGTGCTCACCGGCGACTGGCGCAATCTGTTCAAGTACCTCGACGAGATCGGCAAGGTCACCCCCGAGGACGTGCAACGGGTCGCCCGCGCCACGTTCACGGAAACCAACCGCACCGTCGGCTATATCGAATCGGCCAAACCCGCGAGCAAGTAAAAGAGGAGATCCAGCCACCATGAGCACTTCCCCGTTTTCCGCCATCGCCGCCGGACTCATTCTCGCGGTCTCCTCGGCCGCGCAACCCGCCGCCGCGCCCGCCAAACCAGCCGCGGCCAAGCCCGCCGCCGCGCGCGTCGCCAACCTGCCGAAGGACATCGTCTATCCCAAGCTCAACGACGTGAAGGTTCCGCAGACGCAGCGCCTCACTCTCGCCAACGGCATGACCGTCTTTCTGCTGGAAGACCACGAGCTTCCCACCGTGCGCGCCTCCGCGTTGATCCGCACCGGCACGCGCTACGAACCGTCCGCCAAGCACGGCATCGGTTCCATTACCGCCGAAGTGATGCGCTCCGGGGGCAGCACGTCGCGCCCCGGTGACAAGCTCGACGACGAGCTTGACCGCCTCGCCGCCAACGTCGAATTCGGCATGGGACGCGCCAGCGGCAGCGCCTCCATCTCCTGCCTCAAAGAGGACGCCGAGAAAGCCTTCGTGATTCTCGCCGACCTGCTGCAGCACCCCGCCTTCCCGCAAGACAAAATCGATCTCGAAAAGCAGCAGACCAGCGCCGGCATCGCCCGCCGCAATGACGACCCGATGGGCATTCACGGCCGCGAACTGCGGCGTCTTGTCTACGGCAAACAGAGCCCCTACGCGGGCCAGGTGGAGTACGCCACCATCAACTCCATCACGCGCGAAGACCTGATGGTCTTCCACAAGAAGTACTACCAGCCGGAAAACGTAATCCTCGGCGTGTGGGGCGACTTCGATTCGGCCGCCATGAAGGCGCTGATTGAGCGCACTCTCGGCACCTGGCCCAAGGGCGGCAACCCGCGCCCGAACGTGATTGAAGTGGACCCAACGCTTGCCGCTAAACCCGGCGTCTATTTCATCGAGAAGTCCGACGTCAACCAGTCCAACATCGGCATCATCCGGCTGGCCGACAAGATGAACGATCCCGGCTACTACGCCAACGCCGTGATGGCCGACATTCTCGGCGGCGGGTTCGCCTCGCGCCTGTTTAACAAGATCCGCACGGAGATGGGCCTTGCCTACGCCTCCACGGCCAGCTACAGCCCCGGCATGGACATCCCCGGCACGATGTCGGTCTTCATCGGCACCAAGAGCGAAACCACGATGAAGGCCATTGAAGCCATGAAGGGCGAGTTGACGAAGATGGCCGCCACTGAGGTCACCGACGCCGAATTGAAGCTTGCCAAGGAGAGCATCCTCAAGGGCGAAGCGTTCGACTACGCCTCCACCGGCCAGGTGATCAACCGCCTGATGAGCTACGAATACTACGGCTACCCGACCGACTTCCTGCAGAAGTTCCGCGCCGGCATTGAGAAGGTGACCAAGGCCGACGTGCTCGCCTCCGCGCAAAAATGGCTCAAGCAGGACGAGTTCATTACACTCGTCCTCGGCAAGTCGGCCGACTTCGATCAGCCGCTCTCGAAGCTCGGCCCCGTGACGCCGGTCGACATCACGATTCCCCAGCCCGAAGGCCCCAAGCTCTCCGAAGCCACGCCCGAAGCCGAGGCGCAAGGCAAAGCGCTGCTTGCCAAGGTGAAAGCCGCGCACGGCGGCGCCGCCATCGACACGGTAAAGACCGTCTGGCAGAAGGCGGAAATCAAGATCTCCACGCCGCAAGGCGAAATGGCGATTCAACAGGAAGCCACCGGAAGCACCGAGGGCAAACAGGTCGCCAAGATCAGCACGCCCATGGGCGAAGTGCTGCAAGGCTTCGATGGCGAAAAGGCTTGGGCGAAACAAGGCGCGCAAGTGATGGACGCCCCGCCGGCGCAATCGGCCACGGCCAAACAAGCCGCCGCGCGCGACCTGTTGACCATCCTGCAGAACTACCAGAAACCCGCCTACAAGGTGCAGGCGCTCGCCGGCGAAAAGCTCGACGACAAGGATGTCGCCGCCGTCGCCATCACGCATGAGCCGACCAAGTCGGTGGTGAAGCTCCTGATCGATCCCGCCACCGGCATGCTGCTCGCCAAGAGTTACACCGGCGCCGTCATGGGACAACCGGGCCCCGTAGTCGAGCGCTTTCTCGCTTACATGGAAGCCTCGGGCGTCAAGCTCGCCTCGCACACCACCATCAGCTTGAATGGCAAGAAAGCCGTTGAGGCTACCGTCAAGGAATGGAAGGTGAATCCCGAGACGACGGCCGCCACCTTCGCCAAGCCCCAATAGACACGTTCACTCGCCAGGCATGCCTGCCGCCCGGATGCGGACGCGGCGCACATGCCTGGCCGCCATTGTGCACGGTCTCCTCAAAGGCATACAATACCCAACATGCTCCGCCGTAACCTGCTCGCACTGGGAATTTCCGCGCCTTGGCTGGCCCCGTCCGCCCTTGCCGCCAATCGCATCAACGTTTCTCGCCTCAGCGCCATCACCGACGAAATTGCCCTCAACCAGGCGGGCGCCATTGCCTTCGCCCAACAATACGGCATGAAGTGGCTTGAGTTGCGCCAGAAGCGGGAAGTCAAGAAGGAATACTTTCAACTTCCGGTTGAGGAACTGAAGGCCGACGCCAAGGCCTTCCGCGAAGCAGGCGTCGGAATCTCGTTCCTCAATACGTCGATGCTCAAGTTCGCCATTCCCGGCGTCGAGACGCTGAACCCGCGCCACATGGCCAGCGCCGTGCGATACGAAGGGCGCGAGAAAGAACTCGACAAGGCCATCGAGGCGGCTCATATCCTCGGCGTTTCCAAGGTCCGCATCTTCACCTACATGCGCGCCAAAGACCAGA
>CAYUZM010000500.1:0-4950 GCA_964449665.1 uncultured Solibacteraceae bacterium | reverse complement strand
ACTTGGCCCTGGCACTCCGGAACCGCCCCAAGCCCAGGTTCCTGCCAGCGGCCATCGACATCGCCTCCCGAACGGGTATCGCGTTACCTCGCGACCCGTTCTCGGAGGGTTACATCATGAGTATGGGCTGGAGAAAGAGGCGGCGTAACGTGGATGATCGAATATTTGCGCACCACAGCTGGATTAAACACTCCGCACGGCAGGCACTCCACTCACATCTTGTCACGACTACCATTATTCGGGTTTCGCTTCTTAGATAATTCTTCTTGCAAGTAATTGTATTTGGATAGCTCGCTCGCGCAATTTTCAGTCGTGGCATGCTGCGCGCATGCTCCAAACATGTCGACAACGCGTGACGCGTCGTCGAACTGCCCCGACAGCATTAGTAGTTTTGCAAGATGCCATAACATCCCCGAATCTTGCGGAAAGAATTTCAAAAGGTCCTTCAGATGTCTAATGCCCAAATCATAGTGCCCAAAGGTTTCACATTGAATTGCGAGATCGCACGCGACGAGCACGACAGCCTGGTCGCATCCATTGCAGCCTAACGCGTCGAGACCATGAGACAACAACTTCACCGAGCCCTCATAGTCACCTTGAGCACACAGCGCAGTTGATTTTCGAATAAGATCAATCTCAATTTCCATGAGTTATTTTTCCTCGTCCAAAGGCGACAATGGTGGTTCTCCGCTCGTGCAGCGTCTGTAGTTTTCTTGAGCGCTCTGAAGACACTTAGCCACCCTCACTATGTCTGGAAGAAGCCTCTGGCAATTGTTCTTAGCCTCTATATACATGATGTAACAGATGCCAAGCTCTATGGTTGTAGGCTTATCGGCAAATCGCTTCAAGGCATCGATCAGTCCTGGAAGGTGTCGTAGAGCAATTACCGATATTGTCACGACTCCTCCGGCACCGATGGCCACAGCTATAGTGCCACCTGTGCCAATGACAATGGAACCGGTACCAATTCCGATGAGCACTGGAGCTGCGAACTCACTCTTGAATGTAATGTTGAGGTTGTTACCTGTGGGCTCGGCATAATCCCAATCCTCAATAAAGGGTGTAAGCTGTTCGGTCAAGTCTGCAATTGTGTTTAGCCGCGAGCGCCTGAAGTTAATACCCCCAGCACTGAACCACAGACTTCCAGGTTGGCACGTATTAGAGGCATCCAAGGGGGTTGGCAGGCCTGTGAACGAATCGAGGCATCCATAATCGACGGCACCATCCAGTCCGATCAGATCGGCAGGAGCTTGTCCGGTCGGGTCGACCAGATTCACGGGGTCGCCAAGGGCGTACGTCGCCAAGTTGCCACTGCTTCCAGATGAGACATCCAATGGGTCCGGTGTCATGAACCTGCCCATGGCGCTCGTGTAATACCGCTGGTCAGCATAGTCAAGGTTCGTGTGATCCCGGAAATACGTGGCGAACTTGTTGCGATCCTGCGTGGTGGTAGAAGGCTTCTCCTCACCGTAGGGGAAGTGATCAAAGCTGGTGAGAGCCCCGTCATGCCGCGCGCGGACGGAGCCGAGGCGGTCCATGGCGACCCAGGTCGTGCCTTCCTTGATGAGCTTGCCGCCGAAGTAGAGGTTGGTGGATTTCACCGTCAGCGCGAGGGTGCCTGAGGTGTCGGTGAGGGTGTAGGTCCCGAAGCGCTGGCCGCTCGCGGAATAGAAGTAAACGTTCTCCTCGTAGGTGGAGCCGCCGGTTTGGCGTTTCTTCCAGACACGCTTGTTGCCGGGGGCGTAGGCGTACCACTCCGAGCTTGGCCCGGCGGCGGTGAGGATGCGGTTGGAGATGTCATAGGAGAGGTTCATTCCCGAGCCGACAGTCAAGTTTCCGTTGGAGTCGTACGTCGAGCCGATTAGTCGGTTGGTCGAGGCATCGACGGTAACGCTCATGGGCGGCGCACTCCCTTTCGTGACAGTCTGGCTCAGCTTGTTCCCAAAACCATCGTAGCCGAACGAGAGGCCCCATGTGGCGCTGGTCGTAGCGGCCGTGAGGAGGCGGTTGAGCGAGTCGTAGGTGTAGTTGACCTCTTCGCCGGAGATCCAGTCCTTCTGCTTGGTGATGCGGCCGTTGTTGTTCGATGTCGAGAACGTGTACTCCATGTCCACGACGGAGGGAACGGTGATGCGCGTTATCTGGCCGAGCGTGTTGTAGGTCCGTGTCTCGGCCCAGCCGAGAGAAGGGCCGTAGTTGAGGCCGATGAGTTGGGAGGCGGCGTTATAGGCAGCGCCGTTGGCGAGGGTGGTGCTAGTGGTTACGTTGGTGAGCGAAAGCAGGCGGCTCATCGAGTCGAAGCCATGCTGATAATTGTCGGCGCTCAGCGGATAGGTGAAGTTGGTGAGCCGGCCTTCGTTGTCAAAGGTGTTCGAGCTGTCGAGAGTGACGGTATTCACGCCGCGAGAGAGGTCGAGGCGCTTCTTGGTGGGAAGGCCCGCGGAGGTGTAGGAGTACATTTCCGTCCAGCGCCCACCGCCGGCCGATGCTCCGCAGCCGGTACCACCCCAGCGCACGGCGGCGAGGCGGCCGGCAATGTTCGAAGAATAGGCTCCGTCGTGCGGGTTCGTGTCGTAGCTGAAGGTGACGTGCTGGCAGGCGTCTTCCGCGCCGCCGGAGGTCGGGTGTTTGGCGATGTCCGTGACGCGCTTCAAGCTGTCATAGGTGAACGCAAGCTTCTGATTCTTGGCGTCCACCTTTGTTGCAAGCGTCGAGTCTGAATTGTAGGTGAACGTAGTCGTGCCGGTTTCCGGCTGTGTCATGGAGGCGAGCCGGTCATCGCCGTTGTAGTTGAACGTGCGAGTCTGCGTGGAGGCGCCGCGGGTCATCGAGACCTGGGTCAACCTGTTGCCGACGTTGTAGGTGTATGTGGTGACGAGGTCGGCGCCACCGGCAGGATTCGGCTCGTTCACCTGGGTGAGGTTGCCCATCGCATCCATAGTGAATTTCTTCCACTTTCCAGCCGGGTCAGTAGTCTTGACTGTGTTGCCCTCATACAGGTAGGTGGTGGAACCAGCCGAATTCGGAAGGGCGGTTGTGACGGTACGGCCAAGTGCGTCGTATGTGTAGGTGGTCCAATATTTCGTGCCGAGGGGTGCATAGGGCCGGGACACCGTGCTCACCTTGCCGAGCGGAGAACAGGCGCAGGGCGCATAGGTCGTCTCGACGGTAGAAACGGTTGTCGAACTGTATCCGGTCTCCACTTTGATTGGGCGTCCAAACCCATCGACGGTCGTCTTCGTCCAGCGGCCATGGCCTGCCCCACCGCCATTGTCGACTGTCGTCGTTGTATAGGCCGGGTACGTTCCGGCCAAAGAAAATGTGGTATCGGTCTCAGCACCGTGGGGTGATTTGTCATAGTTATTGCGTCCCCAGGAGTCGTATGAGAACATCTTGACCGCGCCGTTCGGGCCGGATTCCTGCGTCAGGCCGAGGAATGAATTCCAGCTCATCGTAGTTGTCAATGACGGAGTGCTATTCGGCGTAATTTGGTAGGGAACGGTGTTGTTCGACGTAGGCGTTACCTGAATGCTGGTGGCGCCTTGCGTAACCTTTTCGGCCATGCCCGTAATGTCGAACCGCGTCGTTACGATACGGCCGGGTACTTCAACTGACGTTGCATTGCCGCGATAAGTGACACCCGTGCCGTAGTTGGCCGAATCGTGTTCGCGCAGTCCGGTGCGATTTACCAGGGAATTCCCACCGGCATAGTTGTCATATGTGTTCTGGACAATGAGGGTCCAGGACGGATCAGCCGCCAACTTCATGTCCCTCGTAAGCACCAGCCCCCGCATGTATCGGCTGGTGTAGTTGCTGTCGGTGACGAAGGTAGTGCGGTAGGTGGCGGCCAGGACTGTAGGAGAACCCGCACTGTATTGGTAAACTCGCCGTGCATAGGGCAGACCGTCGTCGTTGACGTCCTGCTCAACTTTGGATTGCATCACGAAGGCCGCGCCAACATCGTTGATGTTCAACTCGCTCGAGACGTACTTCACTCCGCCCCCCGTGGCCTGGTAGGTATATTGGGAACGCCGCTTGACCGTTGAGGGAAGAGAGATCTCATCGAACTGGGTCGGGCGCCCGAAGTAGGCGCTGGCGGTATTCGTCTCGAAGAACCACTGTTTGCGGCCCACGCCGCCCGCGTCGTCGAGCTTGGTCCAAGCGTGCGTACTCTTGCTTGCGTCGCCCGCGTCGTCGCGGGTGATTGCGTATTGATGCTGAGTGGGCGAACCGTACTCCATCCGCAGCTTTCTGGTTTGCACTTCACGGTATTTGCGTGAGCCGCTGTACGTGAATGTACGGTAGACCCATTCGAGGTCGCCGCCGAGTGGAAACTGAACCTTCGTGAGTTCGCCGTTGCCGTTGTGCGTAAACGTGTGGGTGAGGTTGGTGCCGACCTGGACGACAGTGGCGAGCGTCTTTGAGTTGGGCAGGTTGACTGTTGGTGTGAAAGGCGACGTAAGCGTCTGCAAGGCCGAGTAGGTGAAGTCAAACGATTCGCCTGAGCCGATTTGCGAATCGATGCGGGTCAGGTGAGGAATCGTATCGGCGTTGTAGGTGAACGTGTAGGTGCGATAAACCCACGCCCCTCCAAAGAGGACCAGCGGAGCGCGTACGTCCTCGACGCTATCGATGCGAGCGCTGGAGTTCGGCCAACTGGTGTTGGTCCCGCTCTTGTAATTGAGAAAGACCTGGTTTCCATTGGTGTCCTGTATGACGGTCGGGTAGCGCGTGCCGACATCCTGCTCGGTTCCTTCCGACAGACAGCCCATATACCAGAATGTGCCGTCGATCTTGTTGTAGATGCGGAGCTGATTCGCATCGTAGGCGATGCTAGGAATGTCGGGACTCGTCCAGACGTTGCCGGTGTTCACCGTGAGCTTGTACTCGGCCCCAGTGGAATCAGGGAACGGAGAGAAATTGATAGTGAAGCCGACGGAATACATTGGG
>CAYUZM010000499.1:0-4952 GCA_964449665.1 uncultured Solibacteraceae bacterium | reverse complement strand
GGACGGAGCCCTCTCAAGGCTTAAATACGGGTTCGATTCCCGTTAGCGCTACCAATTCCTCAGCAACTTACAAGCACAAAGGGACCACAGGAGACCACGCTACACGGCTCAGGTTTTGGAATTCCTGCTCGACCGGTTCTCTTCATTGGCTGTACCCCGCTTCTGGAATTCCTCCCACGCCTTCGCCGCGCGATCATCGTGTCCGGGAAGCGCATGCGCGTAGACAGTTGCGGTCACCTGCGGATTTGTGTGCCCCAGTCGTTTGCTGACATCGGGCAGCGGCACGCCCGCAGCCAACAGGTGCGATCCGTGGCTATGCCTAAGCGTGTGGAGGCTCGCACCTTTGGGCAGTTTGAGTCTCCGACAAAGCAACGAAACAGCTGCAGACACCGAGTCCGGCTTCAGCGGAGAACCATCAGGGTTACAGAAAATCAGGTCCCCCGGGTAAGCATCTCCAAAATGCTTCCGGCATGGCATCTGAGCTTCCCGCTGAGTCTCTAACGCCTGGATCGCCGACATTGGTAACGATACCGTCCGCTCATTTCCGGCTTTGGAAGTCTGGCCAGGCACGTGTTTGCAAGCCACTCAGGAGTGAAGCGGGTTCCAACCCCTCGCACGCCAGACTCTATACGCCCGGTGCTGCGCCCTCTTGGACAGTTGAGGAAAGGAATCTAAACCCGCATCGGTGTGGAGGACCTCCGCTCCACGCTCGACAGGAAATTGCTCTTCGGAGGCGCATTTGACGGCTTCAACAGCCGCTCGCCGACCTTGCCTTCCCGCTTGCCGCATCCAGAAAGAGCGGATTCGCCGCGCTGAGGCCTTTTTACGAATCGCGGCTCATCCCAAGGAGCACGCAATCCGTCGCTATTTGTTAACCCTCCAGCCACCGTGCCAGTAGGGCGCTCTCATATTCGAGTGCCACGGATGCCGCAGCTCATTGCCGCGGCTCGTCGATGGCGTGCCACGCCAATTATTCCGGGATCCCGGTGATTGCGTCTAGTGCCAGGGTGGAGTGGGCGACGGCCGCGCCAGCCCGCATCTCGGCCGCTACCCAGATGGCTTCCATAATTTCTTCTCGTGTGGCTCCGGTTCCAAGCGCCTGTTTCGTATGCCCGCGAATACAGTACGGACACTGGGTAACGTGCGCCGCCGCGACCGCGATGAGTTGTTTGGTCTTGGCGTCGAGGGCTCCGGATTCGAACACACGTTTGCTGAATGCGACAAACGCGTCGTTCGTTTCGGGCGCAAGCGCCTGTCGCACTTGGTTCAACTCGCGGTTGGCTGTTGGAAACAGGTTGTCTGCCATTCAGGTCATCCTTTTTGCTTCTCATTCGCAAGGAGCCTAGTTGGATCGCAAAGAAGCTCCTAGCTGGCTGGGAAGCAATCGAATAGCCGAATTCCCCGAGAATGTCATTGTCGTGAATGGCCGAACAATTGGATGCTCTCGTTCTATTTCCTGGCCAGCGCTTTCGGCAAATGCCTGCTGCACGTCCTGTTTGGACTCCAGTTTCGGAATCAGCAACTTGCAATCGGCCACCAATTCAGAATAGAACAGCCACTCCACGCTCTATATCCTGCGAAACATCATCCTGCCTTGGTACCCGCCGGCTTGATCTTCAATAGGGATTTGAGCCTCGTTGGACTCTGCAACAGATCCGCGAGCGTGTAGTCGTCCAGTACGTCGAGAAAGGCTTGCACGGCCTTTTCAAGGACTACTTGCAGCCGGCAAGCGGGTGCAATTGCACACGTAACGGGCCGGCTGGAATCAAAGCAGTCCACGATGGCGAAATCCGATTCGACCTGTCTCACCAGCTGGCCGAGGTTAATCTCCTCGGGCCTTCCCGCCAGTTTCAGCCCCCCTCCGCGCCCGCGGGTCGTCTCGATATAGCCAAGCCTTCCCAGGTTGTGAATGATCTTCATCAAATGATTTGCCGAGATCGAATAGGCGTCCGAGATCTCTCCGATTGTCGCCAGCCGGCTCTGCTGCAACCCCAGATGCATGAGGACACGAAGGCTATAGTCGGTGTAAGAAGTGAGTCTCATCGAAGCTCACCGCAATATAACATTCATATCAACTATATGTTTTGAGCGGTCTACTGCGGTCGCAAGCCCTCCTGCGAAATCAGTCCTCGGCGCAACCGCATCTCCACCGAAATTGTAGCAAGTTGGTCCGTATCAAGCCTTTCGCGGACCAGGGGAACGAAGGTTGCCTCCTCTGCCGCGATGTGATTACGGTAGAGCTCGTGAAGACGCATGATTGAGTTTTGAAGCGGCTCAATCATAGCTTCCGCCGGCCCAATGGGAAGGGTCACCAATTCCATGTAGAAATCTTTGACGTCCGCATACAGAACTTCGACCTGTCTGTGTTCCATTTCGAGGGCATTCAAAAGCTGCACTTCCGAATCCTCCAATCGGCCGCGAAGCCGTGGAAAGATGCTCTCCTCCTCGTCCGCAGTATGCCAGGTTCCGTTGGACTCGAAGAAGCGGAAGACGTTCCCCATCGCCATCAGTGCCTCCTCACGCCGGTTCGGCAGTTGAAAGGCCGCCCTTTCCAGAATATCCAGCCGTTCCTCAATTCGCCGATGACATGCGAGGAGATGGTCTGCAGGTCGATGGAGAGTAGGCTTGGCCTCCAGCCCCGGTTTCGTCGCAATCTGATCGATGTGAATCATGAGCGGTTCGGACCTCCACTTTTCTCTTGCCGGCTGAGTTCCACTTTGCCGTCAAGCGCCTTGTTGACACTTAAAGATGTATTTATTATACTTCTTTTGGCCGGTACGTCCAAGTCGACACTGACCGGTAAAAGAGAGGTGTCCATGCCTTCTGCTGAAGCACGGGACGTCGATGGGTTTGGAGTCCCTATCAAAACTGGGTTCCTGGCTGACGTTGAAGCGGTGCCACGACATTGGTTGCTTGCGAGCCTGGGCAAGACGGTGTTGCATCCCGGGGGTCCGGAACTGACAGAGCGGATCCTGAATCAACTCCGCGCTCGCCGCTCAGGTGATATTTTCGAGATCGCACCGGGACTCGGTGTGACCGCACAACTGACGCTGGAGCGACAACCCTACGGTTACACGGCGGTGAAGTGGGATGATGGCGCTGCCTCCGATGCTTCCAGCGCGGGCACGCGGCCTCGACTGCGTCATACCTCACCGGGCGCCGAAAACGTCGGGCTGCCCAAACGGTCCTTCGCGATCGTGTACGAAGAGGCAATGCTCACGATGCGGACGCAACAGATGAAGCTCAACCTTCTGTGCGAATCTAACCGGATCCTGCAACCCGGCGGTTGGTTTGGCGTACACGAACTGTGCATCGCGCCCGGTGCGAGTGAGCAAATCCGTTGCGACATCGAGCGGCGCCTCACCATCGAGCTTGGAGCGGGCATCCGTCCGCTAATGTCGACGGAATGGCGGAGTCTATTTGGGCGCGCCGGGTTTCAATTGCTGTGGGAGGGGCGGGCGCCAATGCAAGTCTTCGAGTCGCCGCGAATGGTGACTGGCACACGTCTCGGTGGTGCGCTCCGCTTGCTTTACAACGCATTTCGTGACGACCACTCCAGCAGCGTGCGAGCGGTACTGTGCTCGTATCGAGACTATCTGGAGTCCGTTGCGTTCGTTTGCAGAAAGGAAATGGCGTGAACTAATGCCTTACATCATTGCCGAGCCCTGCATCGGCGTAAAGGATACCGCCTGCGTAGATGCTTGTCCGGTAGACTGCATCCATCCACGAAAGGACGAAGCGGATTTTGAATCCGCGACACAGCTCTATATAGATCCGCAGGAATGCATCGACTGCGGCGCGTGCGTGCCGGTATGCCCCGTCCAGGCAATTTTCGAGTTGGACGATCTGCCGGAGAAGTGGGCTCACTTCACGCAGATCAACGCGGAACGTTACCAAGCAATTGGCCGCGAAGCGAGAAGTAAGTGACATGTACTCACTCCCTCTCTTGCTGCTATCGCCCGGCCTTTGTCTTTGCTCGGGACTGCTGTAGGTGCCTCGTTTCTGGCGACACCGGCGAAATGAGGCACGGGTGGCCCATGCCTCCCCCGTCCGGGCCGATTAGCCTGCCTGGCATGCTTTTCATCTGCGCGCTATTGGCCATCCAGCACTCCTGGCTTCTATGAGTGTTGGACGCAAGACTTAAGCGGATTCCGCAGAAAGGTCCGTCGCAACCCTCGCCGCACGGCAGGGTATTTCTTGTACTGGAATCGATGAAGGGAGTTTCACTCATCTCCAGGGCAGTTGTGGCAGCACGGCACTCCGGCGCCGGTCAACGATGAGTTGCGGACGCCACGCCGCAATGTATCGCAGTCCGAAAGCAACCGGCCTGTTACTTTGATGCAGTCACGTGGAACTCTCGATCTGCCAAGGATCCGGATCGTCAGCGATGCTTTTCGCGAAAGTCCCGCCAGGACGGCGGAGGCAAGTGGCTTCGATGGGCAAAATTGCGAATATCAGCAGAATCAGGGCCACAACAATGTTGTCCTCCGTACCCACCACTTCCGCAGCATGACAACCTACGTGTGAACTAGAAGGCTGAGCGCGATTGCGAGGATCGCTAAATGCGCGTGCCGTCTATAGAGCGTCACCGACACGATGTCGAGCACGAGGATGCCCGTTGTCGCGGCAATATTGATGGTCCGGAAAATGTTCGAGCCCTCTGGGTGGAAACCCGCGCTCCGCGATCGGAACGTAAATATCGACCGCCGTAAACGCTGTTCGCGTTCACTTCGGAATCGGTGTTCCTTGTCGGCGGAGTTTTCACACAGTGGTCCGATAACAGCCAGCGTTGTCTCATTTCGCGCACCATGCTGCAGACATTCGGTCCGCAACGCTGAAGACCGCAAGGCCCCACACGCGCGCCTGGATTCGGTCACCCAACTGCAATGCTCACAGGATTACCGTCACCCGAAGTACGAAGACCCCAGGTGACTAAAGTGCTGGAGACAGAA
>CAYUZM010000498.1:0-4960 GCA_964449665.1 uncultured Solibacteraceae bacterium | reverse complement strand
AGTGGTGCGGGATTGCTGGCGCTGCACTGGGCGCGCGGGCATGTGAGGGGCGAGGCGCGGAGGCTGGCGTTGGATGTGGCGATGCTCGCGCCGCTGGTGTTTCTGCGATGAATGCGGATCCGCTGGCGCGGGTGTACCGGTGGTTGGAGTATGCGGCGTTTGGGCGGGCGCTGGCGCGGTGCCGGTTTGCGCATCTCGGAGCGCTGACGGGGGCGCGGCGGGTGTTGATCCTGGGCGAAGGGGATGGTCGGTTTGTGGCGCGGCTGTTGCGGGAGAATCGTGGGGCGCGAGTGGAGGTGGTGGAGGCGAGCGGGGAGATGGTGCGGGTGGCGAAGGCGCGCGTGGGGGAGGATGAGCGTGTGCGGTGGCACCAGACGGATGCGGTGCGGGAGCCGCTGCCGGAGGGGCCGTTCGATGCGGTGGTGACGCACTTCTTTCTGGACTGTTTTGGGGAGGCGGAGGCGGCGGTGGTGGTGCGGGAGGCGGCGCGGCGGTTGGAGCCGGGCGGGGTGTGGGTGATGAGCGAGTTCAGCGAGGGCGGGGCGGGTTGGCGCGGGTGGCATGCGCGGGCGTGGTTGTGGGCGATGTACCGGTTCTTTGCGTGGACGACGGGGCTGCGGGCGCGGCGGGTGCCGGGGTGGGAGGGGATGTTGCGGGAGGCGGGGTTGCGGCGGGAGGCGCGGGTGGCGGAGCGGTGGGGTTTGGTGGTGGGGGAGGTTTGGAGGAAGGGGGGTTAGCTGGCGAGCGCCTTGAGAACGGCCTTACGATTCCTGGCAATGACCGCGAGATAGGCGCGCGTGGTGGCGTCGGGTTTGCGGCGGCCCTGCTCCCATTCCTGGAGCGTGCGGGGATTGATGCAAAAGGCTTCGGCAAACTCGGATTGGGACATGCCCGCTTGTTCGCGGATGCGCTTGACGTCCACGTCATCAGGCAGGATGACGCGGCGGGTGGGGTAAGTTACTTTGCCGCGAACGTGGTCGAGGATTTGCTTGGCAGATTCCTCCAGTTCAAGGCCGAATTGGGTGCGTTTGGCCGGTTTTCTGGATCTCATTGCAGTTCACCTCCCGATGGGCCGCGTTTAATGAGCGATGCAATGGCGTGAAGCGCGCGCTTGTCTTGTTCGCTCAAGTTCTGCCGGTTCGATTTCGCATAGGCTCGCGCCATGTAGATGCAGCCTGGTTTGGCGATGTAAAAGTAGACTACGCGCGCACCGCCGCTCTTGCCTTTCCCGCCGAGCGCCCACCGTGCTTTTCGGAATCCACCGGTGCCCGGGATGACCGGATGACGCTCCGGAGCGCACGCGACAAAGTATTCCATGGCCAGCCGCTCGTCATCGTCCATGATCGCCGACACTTCCGTTTCGTATGCGGGAAGGCTGACGATCTCGGCGATCACCTAGAGACAGTATACGGCAATGACGTAGGGTCGAGATTACACCACCAACCCCGCACGGACCAGCAGCGCCGTGGGATCGGGGTCGCGGCCCATGAGGGAGCGGAAGAGTTGGGCGGGGTCGTCGGAGTCGCCGCGTTCGAGGATGTTTTGGCGGAATTGGAGGCCGGCTTCGGGGGAGAAGACTCCTTTTTGGCGGAAGAGGGAGAAGGCGTCGGCGTCGAGGACTTCGGCCCACTTATAGGAGTAGTAAGCGGCGGCGTAACCGACGGGGTTGGCGAATAAGTGGGTGAAGGCGGCGATCATGGCGTGATCGTCCGGGAGGGGAGCGGCGGAGTACTGTTGCAGGATTCGCTTGGAGTATTCGATGACGTCGCCGTCGCGGGCGGGGTCGTATTGGCGGTGGAGTGCCAGGTCGGTGACTCCGAAACTGAGCTGACGCATTTGGGCGTTGGCGGCGCGGAAGGTTCGTGCGGCGAGCATCTTTTGGAACAGGTCTTCGGGGAGGGGGTCGCCGGTTTCGTAATGGCGGGCGAAGAGGTCGAGCGCTTCGCGTTCCCAGCACCAGTTTTCCATGATCTGGGAGGGGAGCTCGACGAAGTCCCATGCGACATTGGTGCCGGCGAGGCCGTGGAGTTCGACTTTGCTGAGTAAGTGGTGGAGTAAGTGGCCGAATTCGTGGAAGACGGTTTCGACGTCGCGGTGAGTAAGTAGAGCGGGCTTTTCGCCGACGGGCGGGTTCATGTTGCCACACATCAACCCAAGGTGAGGAACGAATCCAGAGGGGCTTGGCCCCCCGGTGCGGAAAGCGTCCATCCAGGCACCGCCGCGCTTGTTTTCGCGCGGGTACCAGTCGGCGTAGAAGGCGCCGATGAACGTGCCGTCGGTATCGAGGATGCGGTAGTAGAGGACGGCGGGGTCCCATCCGGCCACGTTGGGGTCGCGCTCGACGCGGACTCCGTAGAGGCGTTCGACGAGCTGGTACATGCCATCGAGGACGCGCTCCATGGGAAAGTAGGGGCGGAGCTGTTCTTCGTCGAAGTCGTAACGGGCCTGGCGAAGTTTTTCCGCGTAGTACGCAGCGTCCCAGGGTTGAATGGCAGGGGCGGCGGGCCCTTCCAACTCGCGGCGGTAGGCGGCGAGTTGTTCGTTTTCGCGGGCGAAGAAGGGGAGAGTTTTGTCTTTGAGGTCGAGGAGGAACTGCCAGGCGCGTTCGCCCTTCTTAGCCATGCGGTCTTCGAGGACGAGGTCACTGAAGTCGGCGAAGCCGAGCATGGCGGCCTTTTTGCGGCGCAGTTCGAGGATGCGGAGGACGAGGGCGCGGTTGTCGCGCGGGGCGGCCGAGCAGCGGCTCATGTAGGCGCGATAGAAGAGCTCGCGGGTGGGGGCGTGGTCGAGGTACGTGAGAACGGGGACATAGCTGGGGGCCTGAAGGGTGAAGCGCCAGCCTTCGATATTTTTGGATTTGGCGGATTCGCGGGCGGCGTCGATGGCGCTGGGCGGGAGGCCGGCGAGGAGCGCCTCATCGGTGACAACGTGCTCGAACTCGTTGGTAGCGTCCAGAACATTTTGGGAGAACTTCGTGGTGATCTCGGCGAGCTCGACGTCGATGGCTTCCATCACCTTTTTATTTTCGGGCGAGAGGTCGGCGCCACTGCGGCGGAAGTTTTGCAGCGTTTTGGTGAGGTAGCGTTTGCGAACGCCGGTGAGCGAGGCGGCTTCGGGGGTGGCGGCGTATTCCTTGATGGCCGCCCAGAGGCCCTCGTGGAGCGGGATGCGGGCGTAGAAGGCCATGACGAGGGGCTCGATTTTGCCGAAGGCTTCGCGGAGCTCGGGCGTGGTGGCGGTGGCTTCGAGGTGGCGGACGACGCCGAAGGCGACATCGAGATCCTCGGACAGGACGTCGAGGGGGGCCATGGTGTTGGCGAAGGTGCGCGCGGGGCCGCCGGGAGGAGTGGGCGCGGCGATGGCTTCGAGGCGCTGTTCGGCGCGGGCGAGCAGCGTCTGCATGGCGGGCTCGACGTGGGCGGCCTGAATTTCAGAGAACGGAATCTGAAATGGGAGGTTGACGAGGGGGTTGGATTCACTCATTGGTGGTCGTGTTCTTGGAGATGATTTTTTCAGTGACGGTGCGCGAGTGCTCGGTGGCGGTTTCGATGGCCGAGATGAGCATGGAGCGGAGGCCGTGGGCTTCGAGCTCATGGATGGCGGAGATGGTGACGCCGCCGGGGGTGATGACCTGGTCGCGGAGGACGGCGGGGTGGATGCCGGTTTCCTTGACGAGTTTGGCGGCGCCGAGGACGGTTTGTTCGGCGAGGCGGATGGCGACGTCGTGCGGGAGCCCTTGTTTGAGGCCTCCGGCGATGAGGGCTTCGATGATCATGTAGATGTAGGCGGGGCCGGAGCCGGAGAGGGCGGTGACGGCGTGGAGGAGGTCTTCGTCGACGAAGTTGACGATGCCGACGGCGGAGAAGATGCGCTCGACGAAGGTGATGTGTTCGTCGTTGGCGAGCGCGTTGTAGGCGATGCCGGTGGCTCCGGCGCCGACGACGCAGGGGATGTTGGGCATGGCGCGGAAGATGGGCATGCGGCGGCCGGTGAGGTGTTCGATGAGGGGGATGGGGAAAGCGGCGGCGAGGGAGATGAGGATGCGGCCCTCGCGGAGGGCCCAGCGGATTTCCTGGAGGACCTGGGGCATGACGGAGGGTTTGACGGCGGCGATGATGACGTCGGCGTTGTCGACGGCGGCGAGGTTGCCGCAGGGGAGGACACGGATGTTGAACTGCTCAGCGAGTTCGCCGGCGTGTTCGGGCGTGCGGACGGTGGCGGTGATCTGTTCGGGGACGGCGACGCCGGCTTTGAGCATGCCGCCGATGAGGGCGGAACCGATGTTGCCGGCGCCGAGGACGGCGTAGCGGGGGGAGACGGACACCATTTCAGTTTAGCGGGGGTGGGGAGAGGGTTGTAGTAGATCGAGAACTGGCCGCGAACCTGCGTGCAGCGGCGGCGGACGAAGGCCAGCGTGCGATGGTCAATCGTGCCCCGCAGTACTATCCCATTACGGAATTAGGCCGGCGGAGCGTTAAAAAAACATATAGAGGAGGATCGAAAGTAAAGAAATTGGCTTAGACTATGCCATGGGCAAAATCAAACTGGGTAATTGTGCTCACTCCGCAATTCCTTCCACAGCGGTTGCATTCCCATTACGATTCAGGAGGACAAACATGGCTCGGAACTGGTTTTGGTGTCGAACGTTTGTGGTGACGGCGTTGGTTACGCTCGTAATTGCGTTCCAACCCACCCCCGCTCAAGCGGCGCTGCTTTCCTACGATGGGTTCGGAACAGGACCGGGCCAGTACCTCGCCGGTAATGACAGCACCGGGGTGAATGTCATCGGCGGCCAAAACCCTGCCAACGCTTTCTATAGTGGGCCGTGGGTGCAATCCGGGGGTGACGCTCAGGCCGTTGGGAATATCGGCGGCCTATGGTATCCCCTGTTTCCCTATACGAGCGGGCGGGTCACCGATTCGGTTCAATTCAATTGCTGCAGTTTCGGACGATCGGGACG
>CAYUZM010000497.1:0-4972 GCA_964449665.1 uncultured Solibacteraceae bacterium | reverse complement strand
TGACGATTCAACACGCCTATGCGCCGTCGCAATTTTCTTTCCCTCTCCCTGGCCTCCGCAGCCATCCCCGCCGCCTACGCCCAAAACGCCACCCGTCCCGCCGTCAAGCCCAAGCCCCAGCCGCTCGACCTGACGCAGTTCGAACCCAAGAGCACGCTCCACGTCCAGGAAACCCGCGTCGAACGCGCCCGCTACCCCCTGATTGATCTCCACAGCCATCTCACGTGGGGCGATCCACAGGGCAAGACGGCTTCACTCCTCATGCCCGTGCCCGAACTGCTCGCCGTGATGGATCGCAAGAACATCCGCACCATGGTCAACCTCACCGGCGGCCGTGGCGAGGGCTTGCAGCGGACCATCGAACTGCTGCACAAACCGCACCCCACGCGCTTCCTGGTCTTCACCGAGCCCTGGTTCGTCCGCGCGAGCGATCCCGGCTATGCGCAGTTCCAGGGCGACGAGATCGGCAAGGCGCGCGCCGCCGGAGCGCGCGGTCTCAAGGTCCTCAAATCTCTCGGCCTCGGCGTCCGCGACCAGCAAACCAAGGCCCTCATCAAGCTCGACGACGCGCGCTTCGATCCGATGTGGGAAGCCTGCGGCGGCAACAAGATGCCCGTCGCCATTCACACCTCCGACCCCGAAGCCTTCTTCACGCCCATCGACCGCTTTAACGAACGCTTCGAAGAGCTGAACGCCCATCCCGACTGGAGCTTCCACGGCCGCGACTTCCCGAGCGACCGCGAGTTGCAGGAGGCCCGTCTACGCGTCGTCGCCCGCCACCCGAAAACCAACTTCGTGGCGCTTCACGTCGCCAACGCCGAGAACCTCGAATTCGTCACCGCGGCCCTCCGAAAGTATCCGAACCTCTACGTCGAAATCGGCGCCCGCATCGGCGAACTCGGACGCCAGCCCCGCGCCTCCCGCAAATTCTTCGACCGCTTCCAGGACCGCATCATGTTCGGCACAGACGCCGTCCCTCACGGCGTGGAAACTCCCCAACAGATCTTTGGCGACCAGCTCTACGAGATCTACTACCGCTTCCTCGAAACCGAAGATGAATACTTCGATTACGCGCCGGCCAAAGTGCCGCCCCAGGGCCGCTGGCGTATCTATGGGCTAGGCTTGCCCGATGCGATTCTGAAAAAGGTTTACTGGTCCAACGCCGCCCGCCTGCTGAACATACAATAATTCCCATGGCAACCCATCCCGATATCGAGAGCCTTCTCCCCCAGGTGATTCGCGGCCGCCGCGAGTTTATCGTTACCAAATTGGCCGCCGGTTTCGCGATGGCCGTGCAACCCATTACCGCGCAAACCATCACTACCAGCACCGAAGGCCTCATGGCGGGCGAGGTGAAAATCCCCGTGAAAGACGGTGAGATTCCCGCTTACCGCGCCATGCCCGCCAAAGGCAAGAACTTCCCCGTCGCCCTCGTCGTCCAGGAGATCTTCGGCGTTCACGAGCACATCAAGGACATCTGCCGCCGCTTCGCCAAAGCCGGCTACCTCGCCATCGCCCCCGAAATGTACGCGCGCCAGGGCGACGTCTCCGGCATGTCGAACATTCAGGACATAATCTCGAAGGTCGTCTCCAAGGTCCCCGACGCGCAGGTCATGAGCGACCTCGACGCCGCCGTCGCCTGGACCGCCAAGAACGGCGGCAATACGAACAAGCTGGGCGTCACGGGCTTTTGCTGGGGCGGCCGCATCGTGTGGCTCTACGCCGCGCACAACCCCAAGCTCAAGGCCGGCGTCGCCTGGTATGGCCGCTTGGTGGGGCAGGGAAATGACCTCACGCCCAAGTACCCCGTCGACATCGCCGCCTCGCTGAAGGCTCCAGTTCTTGGCCTCTACGGCGAAAAGGACGGCGGCATCCCGCTCGAGAGCGTCGAAAAGATGCGCGAAGCGCTCAAGGCGTCCAAAACAAAATCCGAAATCATCGTCTACCCCGGCGCGCAACATGGCTTCCACGCCGACTACCGCCCCAGCTATTCGAAGAAGGACGCCGAAGACGGCTGGGCGAAGCTGCTCGCCTTCTTCAAGTCCAATGGCGCGGCATAACGTTTCAGCGCCGGTCTTCGTGCTTCCACGAGTCCGCGGCCTCACGGCCAGTTGCACCGCTTCCGGTTGGCCGGCCCCGCCGGGATTGAGGAGTTCGACCCATGCACCGACGAATTCTCCCGCTGCTATTGCTGCCCCTGGCGGCCCTCGCCCAGATCGACCAGCAGCGTGCGGCCGAGGCGTTCAGCCAGGCAAAGACCCTCTGCGAACGAGAGGGAGGCAAGTTGTGGAAGATCTCCTTGTGCGGCCCCATCGTCATCGCCGATCCGGCCACCAAGACCATCGCAACTAACCAGCCGCCCCCCGAGGCTCCGCGCCCTGCCGTTCTGGGATTCGTGAATTCCGCGATGGACTGGGGCGGCACTCGCTGGACCGCTATTTCCTGGCCACAGCTGCGGGCCCTGCAACACGTGCAAGGCCCGCTCCTGATCCACGAATTGTTCCACCGGATTCAGCCGCAGTTGGGGCTGTTGGTCCAGGACTCGCCCAGCGACCATCTGGAAACGCCCGAAGGCCGCTATTGGATGCAACTGGAATGGAAAGCGCTGAGCCGGGCCATCGGCTCGCCGGGCCAGACACGCTCGGCTGCGGTGGGAGACGCGCTGGCGTTTCGTGCCGCGCGCCGGAACCGGTTCCCAGGCGCGGCGGAGAGCGAGCGGGGCTACGAAATCAACGAAGGGCTCGCGCAATACACCGCGACCGTGGTGGCCGCAGGTTCCCGCGCCGAGGCCGTGCAAAGCGCCATCGAACAACTCGCGGGGGCTGCCGCCGAAGTCACATTCGTTCGCCAATTCGCCTATCCGACGGGCGTTGCTTATGGCATCCTGCTCGACGAATACGCCCCGGGCTGGCCGCACCGGTTCACGTCCCGCGACGATTTGGGGAAGCTCCTGGAGCCCTACGCGGCCATCCCACCGGCAAAGGAGTTGGAAGCCGCCGCTCAGTCCTACGGTGGGCCGGAGATCCGCGCGCGGGAAACCAGGCGCGAGGCGGAGCACAAGGCCCGCGTTGCCGAGCTGCGGCGGCGATTTGCCGAGGGGCCGATCCTGATCCTGCCCCGAGGGCGTGGCGCTTCCTTCGGGTCGGCCGGAATCACGGCCATTCCCGGCGAAGGCACGGTCTATTCGACGTACCGGACGAAGGCGGATTGGGGCACGCTGGAGGCCTCGTCTGTTCTGGTGGACACGGATCGCGGCAGGCTCATCGTTCCAGCCCCGGCGGCGGCCGAGGGGAAGTCTCTCAAAGGCGACGGCTGGACCCTCGACATCGCGGACGGTTGGGTCATCCGGCCAGGTCCTCGAACAGGCGATTTCCAATTGGTCCGCGAGCGTTGACGCAACGAGTCCGGCTCTGTCGTTCGGCAACTTCCGCACGCCGCACGACGCCCATCGCCCGCCGCTACCTCGCCCCCCGAATCTCCACCACCCCCATCACCCGCGCCCCCGCCGCCGGATTCCCCACCGCCCACTCCAGCGCCCCAATCATCTGCGCCCGCGTCACCAAGCCCAACCGCCGCGCCCCCTCGCGCCACGCGGGCACCCGCTCCGCCAACGCATACAAAGGCCGCAGCGCATGAGGCCACAAATGCCCCGGCCCCAACACATACCACGGCCGCAAAATCGTATGCGCCATCCCCGACGCCGCCAGCACCCGCTCGCACTCCATCCGCACCGCGATGTACTTCCGCATCACCGGAGCCGGATGCGCCACGCTCACATACACAAAGTGCCGCACGCCCGCCTCGCGAGCCCGCGCCATCGCCTCCAGCGCCAGCGGCAAATCCACCGCGCGAAACTGCGGCCCCTTCCAAGGCGCAGGCCGCGGCACGCCCACCAGGTGCACCACCGTCGCCACGCCCGCCAACTCATAACCCGCCACCGCCTCCGCCCCGCGCGGAACCTTACCTTCCGAACCCCTCCGCGCCAACACGCGCACCGCCCGCCTCCGCGCCAACAAACGCTCCACCAGCGGCCTTCCCAAATAGCCCGTCCCGCCCGTTACGAAAACCACGTTGACGTCCTCCCAATCTCGTATAAACTAGCCTGCACGCCATGTGGCCCCATAATTACACTCAGCTCGCGGACAGCCTTGCCATTTCCTCGCTCGTCGCCGCGCTTCCCATCTTCGTTCTGCTCATCTTGATTGGTGTGCTGCGCAAGCCCGCCTGGATGGCCGCCCTCGCCGGCCTCGCCGCCGCGCTCGTCGTCGCACTAGCTGTATACGGCATGCCCGCCGGAACGGTTTTCGCCGCCGTCGGCTATGGCGCGTCTTTCGGACTCTTCCCCATCGGCTGGATCGTCTACTGGGCCATCGTTCTCTATCGCATCACCGTCGAAACCGGCAACTTCGAAATCATTAAAGACTCCATCGGCGGCCTCACCGAAGACCGCCGCCTGCAGGCCATGTTGATCGCCTTCGCCCTCGGAGCCTTCATCGAAGGCGCGGCCGGATTCGGCACGCCCGTTGCCGTTGCCGCCGCCATGCTCACCGGCCTCGGCTTCTCGCCCTTCTACGCCGCCGGCATCTGCCTGCTCGCCAACACCGCGCCCGTCGCGTTCGGCTCTATCGGAATCCCCGTCGTCACCCTAGCCGGCATCACCGGCCTGCCCATGAACGAACTCAGCGCCTGGGTCGGACGCATCTGCGCCCCCGTCTCTGTCTTCGTCCCCGCCTATCTCGTCATGGTCATGGGCGGCACGCGCGCCCTCTCCGGAGTCTGGCCCGCCGCCGCCATCTGCGGCATCGCCTTCGCCGGCACGCAGTTCTACGTCTCCAACTACATCGGCCCCCAACTCACCGACATCCTCGCCGCCCTCGCCGCCATCGTCAGCATGGTCGTCCTGTTGAAGGTTTGGAAACCGAAGGACACCTTCAAACTCGCCGAAGAGAGCAGCGCGCAGTTGAAGCCCGTC
>CAYUZM010000496.1:0-4980 GCA_964449665.1 uncultured Solibacteraceae bacterium | reverse complement strand
CGCGGTGAGCGCGATGTTGCGCAGCGTGACCGTGCGGAAGCCGCCGTTCAAACGTCCGTCACCGTTGATCGCGGCGCGGCCGGGGTCTTTGATTTTGCCCGTGGCCGGGTCAAAGGCGACGCCGGTGTTGTGGAAACGCGCCTCGGTGAATGTGGCATGCGTATCGTCGATTCGATGGCAGGAGATGCAATTGGCGGCCCGTAGAGAAGGATCGAGAAAGAGTTTCAGGCCGCGAATGGCCGATTCGTTCATGGCGGTGTTGTCGCCGCCGAAATAGTACCGGTCGAAGGGCGAATTACCGTTTACGAGCGTGGGCGAATGGGCGGAAATGGCCTTGGCCGCCAGTTCGTACGTGATTGGTCCTGGTCCCCACGCTTTCGCGAAGAGGGCGACATACGCGGGGTCGGACATCAGGCGGCGCTCAACTCCGATCAATGAGTGGGCAAGTTCAATCGGATTCTCCACCGGCCCCTCCGCTTGCTTTTCCAGCGTCGGCGCGCGGCCGTCCCAAAATAGGGGAGACGCGTAGGCGGCATTCAGCACGGTGGGCGCGTTGCGGTTGCCCTTTTGATCGCGATAACCGTTGGAACTGGGATTGGGATCGGCCATGCCATGCTTGGGGTCGTGGCAGGAGGCGCAGGAGAGGGAACGGTCGCGCGAAAGGATTTTGTCGAAAAAGAGGCGGTGCCCGAGGGTGACGGTCTCGGCCGTGGGCGGATTGTCGGGCGGAATGGGCACGGGGGGAAGGCCGAGGGGCGCGGCAATTTCGATGGGTTTTCCGATCGGGCGTGCCGTGTGCGTGCCCGGCGACGCGCCGTTCGCCTGCGTGCGTGCGCGGGGCGGCAGAGCGAATTCGGCGGCGAGCGCGGCGGCACACATGAGCACAGCCAGTGCCGTGGTCGGGCGAGGGCGCATGAGTCTATTGTAGCGGCGTGAAGGCCGCGCCTACCGTCCGCCAAATGCGAGAAAGACGATGCCCAGCAGGATCATGCTGACGCCCACCAGTTTGTTGCGCGTGAGCGGCTCATGAAAAATCAACCGCGACCACAGTAGCGTCCAGACATTCCCCAGCGACACCATCGGATAAAGAATTGTCAGTTCGCCGTGCTTAATGCCCTTGAGGTAGAGCAGCGACGAAGCAAGAAAAAAGACGATGCCCACGGCCAGACGCCAGTTGGTGAAAACGGTCATCAATTGGCGATGCAGGCGGTCAGCGCCGGATTTGAGAAACGCGGCCCCAAAGCTGCCCACGAAACTGGCGGCCAGAACCATAAGGATCGAAGAGGCGGGAGTCGTCATGGTCGTGGAGTTGGGCTTTTCATCCCGCGGCCGAGGATGACCACGCCGGCGATCACCGTGGTCAGTCCAAGAAGTTTGAACGGGTTGAGCGTTTCGCTATAGAGCACGACCGAGAGGATGGTGACCCAAACATACGTCAGCGCAATGACGGGGTAAAGAATCGAGAGCTGCCCGTATTTCAAGGCGACGATGAGAACAACCGTGCTAAGCCCATAAAGGGCGTAGCCGCTGAACAGGTGCCAGTCGGAGAAGATGGCGACGATCAGGCCGAGGGCGCCGGCGGCCTCGGTGCGCTGCGTGCCGGACTTCATCAAAATCTGCGCGGCGGCCCCGAGCAACGTGCACAGAAAGACGAGCGCAATCGAGAGCTTCTGATTGTGCCGCGGCGTGGCGGGAACGGTCTTGGAAGAGGTCGCGGCCAACTCCCTATGATAGCGGACCGAACCCGCCGCCACCGGGCGTTTCGATCGTGAGCAGGCCGCCGTCTGGAACGGCGAACCGGGTTTTGGCCGGGAGGGCTTTGCGGCCAAGGAGATTGCGGCCGGGTGCGCCGGGTGCGCCGCCCGCAAGGCCATAAGGCCCGCGGATGCGGCGGTCGCTGAGAATGGTCACCTCGGCTTGGGTGAGGAACTCGAACTGTTTCACCACGCCCCGGCCGCCCGTGTGCCGGCCCGCACCGCCGGATTGAGGCCGCACGCGATACGCGCGAACTCGAAGCGGATACAGGTGCTCGAAGGCTTCGACGGGCGTGTTCCACGAATTGGTCATGTGGGTATGCGTGGCGTCCAGTCCATCGCCCGTGGCGTGCGCGCCCATGCCGCCGGCGATGGTTTCGTAGTAGGCGAAGGGGCGATTCCGGAATGGGTCGTGGCCGCCAAACGTCACGTTGTTCATCGTTCCGGAACTGGCGGCAGGGATGCGGCAGGGTGCGGCGCGGGAGAGCGCGCCGAGAAGGACGTCGGTGATGCGCTGCGAGGTTTCGACATTACCGGCAGCCATGGCGGCGGGGGGCAGGGCATTCACGAGAGAGCCTGGCGGCGCGGTAATCCGCAGGGCCCGCATCAACCCCGAAGTGAACGGCACGTCTTCGGCCAGCAGGCAGCGAAACACATAAAGCGCGGCGGCCTGTGTGATCGGTAAGTTGGCGTTCACACTTCCCTGGGTTTGCGGAGCCGTGCCGGTGAAATCGATGTGGGCCGAACGGCCACCAAGAGCGACGCGAACAAAGATCCGGAGCGGTTGTTCGGATGTGCCGTCGTTATCGAGAAAATCTTCAAATTCGAAAACGCCACGTGGAAGCTCTGAGAGAGCATGGCGCATCATCCGCTCGGAGTAATCGAGCAGTAATTCCGAATTGCGTTCGACAGTGGAGAGGCCGTAGCGCGCGACGGCGTCGTGAAGCCGGGCGGCGCCCCGCTCGAGCGACATGAACTGGGCGAGCAGGTCGCCTTCGCGCTCGACCGGAGTCCGGACGTTGGCCAGGATAAGCGAAAGCAGTTCGCGGTCGAGCCGTCCCCGGCGGATGATCTTGATGGGTGGAATGCGGATGCCTTCCTGGTAGATTTCACGCGCCATCGGCATTGAGCCGGGACTCATGCCGCCCACATCGGCATGGTGCGCGCGATTGGCGACATAGAAGCGTGGCGTGCGTTCGCGCCCCACGAAGACGCCCGACACAGCCGTGATGTCGGGCAGGTGCGTTCCGCCCTGAAACGGATCGTTCAGCAGTGCAACGTCGCCGGGTTCAAACGGAAACGCGGCGCGGGCGGCTTCCAGTGAGGCAGGCATCGCGCCGAGATGCACGGGCATGTGGTCGCCCATGGCAATGGCGGCTCCGCGGGCATTGTAGAGCGCGCAGGAGTAGTCGCGGCGTTCCTTAATATTGGCGCTGTAGGCGGTCTTGCGGAGCACGATGCCCATCTCTTCGGCGACCGAGGTAAACAGGTGCCGGAACAACTCGAGTTCGATGGGGTCGGGGCGCTGGGCGGAGCGGGGCATCGGAATTGGCTGTAGGGTACCAGAGACGGGAATGCGCCCGTGAGTTGTGTAGGAAATTGAAAATTGCCCGTCCCCCTATCCCGCCAGTTCATTCCGTGTCACAATCCACGATGCGCGCCGAATGCAGGCCGGCGCATTTGAATTCACGGAGGTTGATTCGTTTATGTCAAAGAAACTGATGGCAGAATTCCTCGGCACTTTTTGGTTGGTCTTCGGAGGGTGCGGAAGCGCCGTGCTGGCGGCGGCATTTCCCAATGTCGGCATTGGACTGCTGGGGGTGTCGTTTGCCTTTGGACTTACCGTGCTCACGATGGCATTTGCGATCGGGCACATCTCCGGTTGTCATTTGAACCCGGCCGTCTCGCTTGGTCTCGCGGTGGCGAAGCGCTTCCCGTTTTCCGACCTCATTCCCTACTGGGGCGCCCAGGTGGCCGGTGGAGTCGCGGGCGCGGGTACGTTGCTGGTGATCGCCTCCGGCAACGCGGCGTTCAGCCTGGGCGGCGGTTTCGCCTCGAATGGATATGCGGAACATTCCCCGGGCGGCTATACGATGATGGCGTGCCTGGTCGCCGAAGTCGTGCTCACGGCATTCTTTCTGCTCGTCATTTGCGGCGCGACCGACCGCCGCGCGCCCGCGGGATTCGCGCCCATCGCCATCGGCCTGTGCCTGACGTTGATTCACCTGATTGGCATCCCCGTCACCAACCTCAGCGTCAACCCCGCGCGCAGCACCGGCCCCGCCCTCTTCGTCGGCGGCTGGGCCATTCAGCAACTCTGGCTGTTTTGGGTGGCACCGCTCATCGGCGGAGTCATCGGCGGCGTGGTCTACGGCGTGATCGGTTCGGAATCCGAAGCCGAATCCACCCGCACCCGAACCGCCGCCGCATAGCGCCCGGCTCCCCCCAGTCCGCCTCTCCCTGCCGCGGTAGAACGGTCATCTTCTGTCGCGGCACCTGACACGTATCCGCCGACGGTCAAGCCTACACGCGCCAACATGATTCCACGACGTTTGGTCTTTCCCGCGCCACGCCCGGCCGCTGTTGCATGCTCGACCAGCCCGGCAGCCAAGCCCTCATCCACGCAATCCGCAACCAAAACCCCGAAACCCGCGCCAAAGCCCAGCACGCCCTCGCCCTCATCACCGAACTCCGCATGCCCCGCGAACGCGATCAGGCCCTCGGGCAGATCGTTATCTCACGTTCACATTGTCAGTTCGTTCGCAGTCAGGGCAGTGTGCTCAGATGCTCCAAAAGCATTGTTACGAAACGATTACGGTCAATGTTCAATCCCACTAACGCGTTGGGCTCGCGGTCCGTCACAGACCATCTGTCCGCGACGGTCCGACCCATGCAGAGCGCGGATTCTGTTTCGATTTGAACATTCATTGCGAGGGTCTCGACGAGCGTTCCGTCGATCAGGTGGGCGATCGTGACGGCATCGTGGATGGGTGCGCCCTCCCATCCGAAGCGGTCCTGGTGGAAGCCGACGAAGTGGTCAAGGAGCTCAGCGACGAACTGGCCGGCACGACCGGAGTCCCGCAGTTCGTCGGCGTGCGTGCCATCAAGCCAGGCCTGGTGGGTGACCTCGAGGCCGATCATCGTCAGGCCGATCCGATCGGCGCCGCCACGGCCGGGGACCCGGGACGCCCCGAACACGAACTCCGCAGCGTTCGGGGCGGCCCAC
>CAYUZM010000495.1:1534-4980 GCA_964449665.1 uncultured Solibacteraceae bacterium | reverse complement strand
GCACAGGACCTGCCGAATCCGCAGACGCAGCACTGGAACCTCGGATTGCAGCGTGAACAGTTCGGTCTAGTCTGGAAGGCGTCTTATGTGGGCACAAAGGGTACGCGCCTCTCCCGTACGCGTGACATTAACCCGATCGCCCAGCGAATCTCTCCGGCAACGAGCCTTGCCGACGAGACAGCCCGCTTGACGCAATTCACGACTGCGTTCGGTGGGCTCAACGGAAACGCTGGACGCGTGAGCAACCGCATCGATCCCAGGTATAACAACATCGGCTACGTGGAGGGTTCGGCGAGCTCGATCTATCATGGCCTGCAGTTGGAAGCCCAGAAGAGGATGAGCGATTTCTTCTTCACGGCTGCTTACACGTGGTCCAAGTCGATTGACGATAACTCGGACGTACTGGGATCGCTCAGTAACGATTCCGGGAATCAGCAGGACCCGTTCAACAATGGAAATAATCGGGCCGCGTCTCAGTTTGATCTTCGTCACCGGTTCGTGTTTAGTCACGACTGGCAGATGCCGTTCTTCCGGACGGCCGGAAATCCCTTCCTCAAACACGTGCTGGGAGGGTGGGGATTTGCTGGGATAACGAGCTTTCGTACCGGCTTCCCCGTGGGCTTGCTGGCAGGCGGCAGGCGGACGGTGACGGATCCCATTACAATTTTCGGCGCTGGTGGGGCCGTACGTCCCAACGTCGCGGGGCCTTTGGATATGACATTCAAGCCTGCAGGGTCGGCGGGATCTCCTTCTGGCACATCAAATCCAGACGGGTTTCAGCCGATTTCGACCTACGCCCAGAGTTTAGGGCTATCTCAGCCGCTGCTTGGTAATTACGGGACGCTTGGACGCAACGTCGTTCGCATCAACGGAGAGTCGAATTTCGACCTGACTCTCTACAAGAACTTCCGGGTCACGGAAGGTGTCAAGTTTCAGGTGCGTAGCGAGTTCTACAATGCATTCAACAACACGTCCTTCCAGGGAGTGGAGGCCACCATCACCAGTCCGAATTTCGGCCAGTACTTGACCGTCGGACAGAATGCGCGGTTTATCCAACTAGCGGCGCGCCTCGTGTTCTAGGTGCTTCGAAGATCGAAGGGGCCCCATCTCATGCAGGAGACGGGGCCGTTTCGCTTTTGGAGCCTCTCACCACGCCGCTTCGTCTAGCTCGCGCGCGCCGGTGCTCGCCTTTGAGTAGAAGTCCCCTCACCCCGCGTGTTATCTTGAAAAATCAAGCCGGTAAGCCGAAACATGCGGCACGGCTCTCTCTGCGCTCGACTCCAACTCTCAAAGACCAGGTATGTCCGGACATTCAAAGTGGCACACGATTAAGCACAAGAAAGCCGCGCTCGATTCCAAGCGCGGCAAGGTCTTCACGCGCATCATCAAGGAAATTGTGATTGCGGCGCGAAGCGGCGGCGATCCGGACGCCAATGCGCGGCTCCGCACGGCCATCGTCGCGGCAAAGGCCGTCTCCATGCCCGCCGACAACATCAAGCGCGCCATCATGCGCGGCACCGGCGAACTGGAAGGCGGACAGATCGACGAACTCATGTATGAGGGCTATGGGCCGGGCGGCGCGGCCGTGCTGGTCTCCATCGCCACCGATAACCGCAACCGCACCGCCAGCGAAATCCGGCACGTGTTTTCCAAACACGGCGGAAACCTCGGCGAACCGGGCAGCGTCGCCTGGATGTTCAAGCGCAAAGGCCAGATCTTTATCGACGAGGAACGCGCCACCGAGGATCAGTTGATGGAAATCTGCCTTGAAGCCGGCGCCGACGATATTGTGAATTCCGGCGGCCAGTGGGAAGTGCTTTCGCCGATCGAAGCCTATCAGTCCGTTCTTGACGCCCTGCAAAAGGCGGGAATCGTCACCGAGTCGGCGGAACTGGCCTATGTGGCCGAAAACGTGGTGAAGCTCGAAGGCGCACAAGCCAGGGCGATGCTGAAATTGCACGAAACGCTCGATGACCACGACGACGTGCAGAACGTCTACTCGAACTTCGACATCGACGAGAACGAACTCGAATCGATGGAATAGCGGATGAGGTAACGTTGCGGGTACTGGGCATCGATTGCGGAACCGAGCGAACGGGGTACGGCGTCATCGATTCCGACGGCGTGCGCCATGTGCTCGTCGCCGCAGGCACCATCCGCACCAACCCCCGCGATGCGATGGCCTCCCGGCTCTGCAAAATTGCCGCCGGGCTCCGCGACGTGATCGCCTCCCACAGCCCGGAACGCGCTTCCATCGAAGAGGTATTCCATGCGGCCAATACCCAAAGCGCGCTCAAGCTCGCTCAGGTTCGCGGCGTCGCTCTGCTGGTGTCGGCCGAAGCGGGACTGGTCGTCACCGAACACTCCGCGCTCGAAGTGAAGAAGAGCGTCGTCGGGCACGGCCATGCCGCCAAGGAGCAGGTGCAGTTCATGATGAAGTCGCTGCTGGGCGATGCCACGCCCGTCAAGCTGCCGGACGCCTGCGACGCCCTCGCCGTGGCTGTTTGCGAAGCCACCCGCGTGCGCTTCGCCGCGCTCGGCATCCCAAAACTGGCGGTCCGCGCATGAAACAGTTTGCAGCGTTTTTGTTCTGCGCCGCTTTTCTGCAAGCCGCCCCGCGCATCGTGTACACCAAGTCGTTTCCCGGCAGCACGCCCGCATTTGTGGAAATCACCGTCGAACAGAGCGGCGAAGTCGTCTACAAAGAAGCGGTGGATGACCAGCAGCCGTTGAAATTCAAGCTCACCGAAGCCGACGCGAAGCAGATCTTCGAGCTTGCCGCCAAGGTCGATCACTTCAAGAGAGACCTCGAGTCCGGCCTCAAGGTCGCCCGCATGGGCGACAAAACCTATCGACGGGAAGACGGCGCGACGAAGAACGAAACCAAGTTCAACTACACCGTCGACCTGGATGGCCGCGCCCTCCAGGAACTGTTCGAGAAGATCTCCGAAACCGAACAGCACGTCATTGCCGTCGAGCGCGCCGTGCGTTTCGACAAGCTGGGCGTGAACAAGGTACTTCTGCAGATGCAGGCGGCCATGGAGCGCGGACGCCTTGTGGCTACCGATCAGTTCCTGCCCTGGCTCGACCGTGTCGCCAAGAACGAATCCTATCTGAACATGGCGCGGGAACGCGCGGCCTCCATCGCCGCCACCATCCGCAACGGCAAGGCGGCCGCCGAATGAGGCAACTCTTGCCGGCGCTCTTGATCGCCGCCGCACTGTGCGGTCAGGAGGTTGCCGAAAACGAACGCGCCGACCTTCGCGCCGGATTGAGCGAGGCCGGCTCCAGCCAGGTGGAGTTCATTCGCGCCATCGAACGGCATCTGCAGAAGTACCCGCAGACGGAGCAGCGCGCCGAGTTGGAGCGCGCGCTGGTGAAAGCCGCAATCGAGGTGCGCGATTCGCGCCGCATCGGCGGACCCGGTGCCCGGAAGATTCGGCCGC
>CAYUZM010000495.1:0-1524 GCA_964449665.1 uncultured Solibacteraceae bacterium | reverse complement strand
CCGCGAGCCCGCCAATGCCGAGCTATTGGAACGCGTGGCCCGGCAGTTGCTCTCTCACGAAGACGCCGAATCCGCCGGACGCGCGTTGGGCTATGCCAAGAAGCTCGAAGAGACCGTTCTGGCCCAGGCCGAACTGAAGCCGGGAACCGCTGGTGCCGCCGCGCAATGGGAGCAGCGCCAGATTGTGCTCGCCAAGGCGCTGGTGTATCAAAGCCGGTCCACGGGCAACCTCGGTAAACACGCGGACGCCGTGAAACTGGCGCGCAGAAGTTTCGAACTGGCGCCCTCGGCCGAGTCGGCGCGCGAGATCGCTCGCTGGCTCGACAGGTCGGGGATGACAGCGGAGGCCATTCCGCACCTGTGCGACGCCTTCATGCTCTCCGATCAACAGGCCGAATCCGAAGGCCGCGCGAAAGACCGCGCCCGTCTCGGTGAGTGGCAGAAGAAGATCAGCGGATCCGAAACCGGTTTGGGCGAACAGTTGCTCGCGGCCTATGACCGCGTCAAGAGGCTCGTCGACGAACGCAAGGCCAAGCTTCGCGCCATGGATCCGAACGTCTTCGTCAGCGAGCCGATGGAGTTCACCATCAGCGGTGTCGACGGCGAAAAGCTTGAACTCTCCAAGTTGCGCGGCAAAGTCATTGTCGTCGACTTTTGGGCCACCTGGTGCGGCCCCTGCCGCGCCCAGCAACCGCTCTACGAGCAGGTGAAGAAACGGTTCGAGTCGAACCCGGGCGTGGTCTTCCTCAACCTGAGCACCGATGAGGACCGCACTCTCGTGAAGCCCTTCCTCGCCAAGAACGGTTGGAACAAGACCGTCTACTTTGACGACGGCCTGGCCGGCTTGTTGCGCGTCAACTCCATTCCCACCACCGTCGTCTTCAATGGCCGCGGAGAGGTGTCGGCGCGCATGAACGGCTATATCATGGAGAAGTTCACAGACATGCTCGCTGACCGCATTCACCAGGCGCTCGGCGAGAAATAGGCAAAGCACCATGGCCCGTTACCGGCGCATCATCTGGATTGTCCTCGATAGTGTGGGCATCGGCGAGATGCCCGACGCGGCGGACTACGGCGATGTGGGCAGCGACACGCTCGGCAACATCGCGCGCCTGCGCGGCTTGGAATTGCCGCATCTCTCCCGCATGGGACTGGCGAACATCAAACCCCTCGCCGGGCTCGAACCCGCCGCGAATCCCACGGGCTCCTATGGCAAGATCGCGCTCCATTCGCCGGGCAAAGACACAACCACCGGGCACTGGGAGATGGCGGGCATCTGGCTCGACAAGCCGCTGCCCATGTACCCCCATGGCTTTCCGCCCGAGGTGATGGACCCGTTCGCGCAAGCCATCGGACGCGGGTGGCTCGCCAACAAACCCGCCAGCGGAACCGAGATCATCGCCGAATTGGGCGACGAGCACGTGCGCACCGGCAAGCCCATCGTCTACACATCGGCCGACAGCGTGTTCCAGATCGCCGCGCATGAAGAGGTGGTTCCGCTGGCCGAACTCTACCGCATGTGCG
>CAYUZM010000494.1:0-4993 GCA_964449665.1 uncultured Solibacteraceae bacterium | reverse complement strand
GCGGACGGTGGCGAGGTCGCCGGGCGACTGGCCGAGCTTGGGCATGATGCCGGAGGGCCAGGCAAGGCCGTTGATGGTTTCGGGCTTCATCAGTGCGGCGGGGGTGCTGGGCGTCATTTTGAAGTCGAAGGTATCGACGTGGCTCATGGCGCCGGAGCAGAGGATGAAGATGATGTTCTGGGCCTTGCTAATAGGCTGGGCGTTGGCGGAGGAGATCACTTCGGTGGCGCGCGCGGGGTTGGCGAGCACGGCTCCGGTGACGCCCGCGCCGAGCCAATGGAAGAGTTCGCGGCGGGAAATGTGGGGGCGCTCAAAGAAGAACCGGTGCGGGCGCGGGTGGCGCGTCAGGAAGTTTTGGAATTCGCGGTTATTCATGGCGGGTCTCCTGGGCTCACTTAGTAATTGAAGACAAAGTCGGCTTTGTTGAAGAGGGCCCAGAGGAGGTCCTCCACCTTTTGCTGGCGCTGATTGTTGGTGGCGCCGGAGTTGAGCGCCGCGATGGCGGTGGACATTTCGGCCTCGGTGGCGGGGCGCGAGAGGACGGTGAGGAACATTTCGGCGGCGAGTTGCTGGTTCATGGCGGCCTGCGGGTATTTGGTGAGCAACTGGGGGGCGAAGCTGGCGGCGGCGCCGGTGCCGCTGGCTTTGGTGCGCGACAGGACAAGCGCGTCGTTCATGAGGTTGAGGGCCTGGGGCACGGAGCCATCCGAGCGGCGGTCTTCCGAGTCGCGGTTGCCGCGCATGAAGCTGTCGAGGAACGAGCCGACGCCGCCGCCGGGGAGGGCGGGTTCGGGGAGTTGCATGGCCCAGAAGAGGGGGTTCGGATCGTCGCGCACGAGGTTCATGCGGTTCGGGAGGTTGGAGATTTGGACGATGGAGTCGAGGATCTCTTCGCCCCAGAGGCGGCGGACGAACTTACGGGCGAATAACTTCTCGTATTCGGGTTTCCAGGCGCCGGGGTAAGTGGAGCTGAGCTGATAGGTTCCGGGGGTGGGGTTGGATTGGATAATCCAGGGGGGGTCGTAATTAGGTTCCTGGAAATCGCGGGCGGGATCGTCGGGCAGTTGGGGATGAGAGGGTTGGACGGTCCAACCGTTGGGGGGTGGGGCGGCCGGATCGAGGCGCATGGGATCGAACTGGTTGGCCGGTTCGACGATGCCGCGGCCGAAGAAGGCCTTCCACATGTAGTTGACGATGGTGCGGGAGAACTGGATGTCCTTGACTAACATGCGGGCGAGGGCGGAACGGTAATCTTCCCCGGGGGCGGGCTTTTCGCCGGTGAAGGGATATTGCGGCGGAACGTTCGAGATGGTGCCGATAGGACGGCGTTCGGGGCGGTTGCCGGTGGTGGTGTTGAGGGCGTAATCGGGGAGGCGGGGGGAGTCCGCAACGGACCAGTAGTAGCGGAGCGGGGTTTGCTGGGTGACGCGGCGCTGGGTGGCGGTTTTGGCGAAGAAGGCGGCTAGGCCGTAGGCTTCCAGGCGCGTGGCCTGTTTGCCCCAGACGCTGAGCGTGTCGAGGTGGCGCCGGCCATCGTGGCAGAGGATGCAGTTCATGTGGGCGTTGCCGAGGAAGGTTTCGGCGACGTCGGCTGCCTGCTGGTCATAGATATCCTGGCCGCCGCGCGGGCTTCCGGTGACGAAGCCACCGACGAGCCAGTTGGCGGCGCCGTCTTCCCAGGAGTTGTCGCTATCGATGGCGATCAGTTCGGTGGCCATCTTGTCGTAGGGTTTGTTGGTGGCGATGGCGTCTTTGATCCAGGCGTGGAAGGCGTTGCGGCCTTCGGCGAAGCGGTTGATCTGGGTGTTGCGGGTGGTGTTCTTGAAGAGGTCGCCGAAGAACATGGTCCATTTGTCGGTGAACTCGGGGGTGGCGAGGAGGGCGTCGACGAGTTGCGTGCGTTTGTGGGGATCGGGGCTGGCGGCGAAGGCGGCGACGGCTTCGGGCGAGGGGACGCGGCCGGTGAGGTCGAGCGTGACGCGGCGGATGAACTGGTAGTCGCCGGTGCGCGGGGCGGGGGTGACGCCGGCGTCGGCCATGGCCTTGAAGATGTGGGTGTCGATGGGGCCGAGCTGATCGTATTGCTGATAGAGATCGGTGCGGCTGCCGCCGGGGATGATGCGGTTGGCGGCGCCCAGCAGGCCCGCGACGTGAACGGTGAGGTTGGATTGAGAGTAGCCGTCGCGCGTGCCCGCGAGGGTGGCATGGCGGGGCATTGCGGGACCTTTTTCGGTGAAGAGTGGGCAGTCGGAGTGCGAGGGAAGGTCGTCGTTGCTGACAAGCAGGACGGCGGCGGCCACAGTACTAGCGGCCAGGATCAACGGCAGACGCATACGATTCTCCGATAGGCACGGGACCCACCCATGCGTTCCATACGATGATTGGAACACAGCGGCGGGCGCGGAGTTTCGGCGAGGCGCCCGTGAGTTTTGCGGGTGGTACTACGATTCTCGCGAATGCCTCTACAATGACGCATATGCGATTTTCCGAGTTGGGTGGTTGGGCCTGCGGCGCGGTGTTGGCGCAGGCGCTGGTTTGGGCGCAGGGGCTGCCGGTGAACCCGGTGACGGGCAAGTACCACGTGCATCACCTGCTTATCGTCCACTCGAACGGTTTTCAGGATATGCGTTCGCTGGGCGGGACGATGGTGTTCGACGGCAACGGCAGCTACACGTTCACGGGGATGCAGATGGTGGGCTCGGGTTCGGAGAATAACTTTACGGCGTCGGGCACTTACTCAGTGAACCTGAATGGAACGGTGACTTTGACGAATCCGCAGCGGGCGGGGACGGTGATTCAGGCGCGGTATGGACGGGGGATGATTGTGGGCTCGTCGGTGGAAGCGGGCGGGAGCACTTACGACCTGTTTGTTGGCGTGCCGGCGGCGGAGGGTCTAACGGAGGCGGCGGTCAGCAGCGATTACTTTGTGGCGGGGGGGGAGTATGTAAACGCGGGGGCTCCGATTTCGCGCGCGACTTACTTTTCTCTGCGGCCCACGCGGCTGGTGCCCGCGGTGACGGTGTTCGGGCAGGCGTCGAACTTGGGGACGAAGCCGGTGACGCAGGTGGTGACGGGGGCATCGGCGAACGTGAATGTGGATGGGACGGGCGGGTTGAGTTTTCCGCTTGCGAACGGCACGACGGCGGGCACGGCACTGCTGAACGGGCAGTATTCGATGTGGGTGGCGGCCGAGGGGGCGGCGTTGCTTCTGGCGCCGCGCGCGCCTGGTTCGCATGGCTTTCTGGTGGGCGTGCGGGCGGACACGGGAGCGCCGGCGGCTACGGTGCGCGGCCTTTACATGACGGCGGGGCTGCAGGTGAACGGAGCGAGGCCGAATGCGCACGTGGGGATGGGGAACGTGGGCGAGGCCGCGGTGATGACGCTGGCGCGGCGGGTGCGGGCGCCGGAGGGCGTGGTGGATTTCAGCGGCGTGAACCGGCTGTCGGTGGGGAACGACGGGCAGGGGTTGAGCGAGTTGAACCGGGTGGCGTTTGGCGGGGGCCGGACGTTGTATGTGGCCTCGGGCGTTTCGACGGTGGATTCGAATAACTACGAGTTAGTGGTGGGAGTGCGGGCGCGGGCGGAGACGGTTCCGGAAGCGGGTCCTTATATCAGCCGGTTTGGGGTGGTGAACGCGGCGAGTTATGCGCCGGCGGGGAATCCGGTTTCGCCGGGCGGGTTTGTGACGCTGTTCGGGACCAGGCTGGCGGGGGCGCTGGCGGTTGCGTCGAGCCTCCCGTTTCCGTTGACGCTGGGCGGCACGCAGGTGTTGATCAACGAAAAGGCGGTTCCGTTGTACTTAGTAAGTCCGGGGCAGGTCAGCGCGCTGGTTCCGTTTGGAACGGCTCTGGGGACGGCGCGGGTGTCGGTGGTGGCGGGCGGGGTGAAGTCGGAGGATGTGGAGGTGCGGGTGGCGGAGACGGCGCCGGGCGTTTTTTCGACGCAGCAGACGGGATTCGGGCCGGGGGCGATCTTGAAGGCCGACTATTCGCTGGTGACGGCGTCGAACCGGGCGCGGCGGGGCGATGTGGTGCAGGTGTTTTTGACGGGGTTGGGGAAGGTGACACCGGCGGTGGGCGATGGCGCGGCGGCGTCGCCAACGGTATTGAGCAATGCGGATGCGGCGGTAAATGTGTACGTGGGCGGGGTGAAGGCGCGGGTGACGTTCAAGGGGCTGGCGCCGGGGTTTGCGGGACTGTACCAGTTGAACGTGGAGATTCCGTTGAATGCGCCGGGCGGGGCGAGCGTGCCGCTGGGGATTGAGACGGCGGATGCATTTCACGACCAGGTGGATGTGGCGATCGCGCCGTAGGAGAACGGGCCGCGGATGGAGCTGTGACACCTTGCGCTTCTACCGGTGGCGGGGTATATGTAGAAGCGCGAGGTATCGATGAACTGGCTGCGAAGAGTGCTGAGGCGGGGGGAGTTGGACCGGCTGTTGGATGCGGAGTTGCGGGACCACATCGAGCGGGCGGTGGCCGACCGTGTGCGGGCGGGGATGCCGGAGGCGGAGGCACGGCGTGTGGTCCGGCTGGAGTTTGGCGGGGCGGAGATTGAAGAGGAATGCCGTGATGCGCACGGAACGGGGTGGGTTTATATGGCGGCGCGGGACTTGCGGTATGCGCTGCGCGGGTTCCGGCGGAATCCGCGGTTCGCGTTGTCGGCCACGATTGCGATGGCGCTGGCGATTGGGGGCGCATCGGCGGTGTTCAGCGTGGTCGACCGCAGCCTGTTCCGGCCGCTGCCTTACGCGTTTCAGGACCGGTTGGTGTCGGTTGGCATCGTCGCGCCTTTGATCAGCCCGGAGGATTGGATTTTCCAAGGCACCTATGTGGAATGGCGGGGGGCGCGGAACGGGTTTGAGGCAATTGCGGCGTGGCGCGGTGTGAGCGATTGCGACCGCAACGATGGTGGGGCGCAGCGGCTGCGTTGCGCGGTGGTGGAGGCGAGTTTTTTGCCCACGCTCGGCGTTGCGCCGCGGGCGGGCCGCAAT
>CAYUZM010000493.1:0-5002 GCA_964449665.1 uncultured Solibacteraceae bacterium | reverse complement strand
AGTCCGCCCACGCCTATTCGTCCGGCACAAGTGAAACACAGATCACCAGCCAGAAGAGCCAGACCACGGGTGTCTGGATCACCGATACGAACTATCTGGATGGGCTGGGCCGGCAGAAACGATCCATTCCGGCAGCCGCCGGAACGGTCCAGACCGAGTATGACGCGCTGGGCCGGGTGAAGCGTGTTTCCGGAAACGGCACGACTCCCACGGCGTACACCTACGACGTTTTGGACCGGCAGGTAAACCTGACCTACGAGGCCGACAATTCGCAGGTGTGCACCGGGTACGCAGGCGCGGAGACGGTAGTCCGGGATCCCGCCGACGTATGGCGTAAAAACCTGCTGGATGGACTGGGCCGGCTCGTGTCCGTGGTGGAGGACCCCACGGCCAGCATCGACGGCTGCGGGAGCAACACCGGCACGAATTTGGCCACAGCGTACGGATACGACGCACGCGGCAATCTTTTGAGCGTGAACCAAGGCGGACGAGCGCGTGCCTTCACCTATGATACGCTGGCGCGGCTGCTGACGGTGACAGTGCCCGAGTGGGGAAGCGAAGGACAGGCCAGCGGAACGACGGCATACGCTTACGACGAAGCGGGGAACCTCACCACGCGGACGGACCCGCGGAACACGATCACGACGCTACGCTACAACATTCGGGGCCAGATCCGCACGAAGGCCTACACGGCGGGAAGCGACACTGCGGCGACGCCGAACGTGACCTACTGCTACGACGGGGACGTGACGGGCGTATGCGCGGACGGGCCGACGGGGACGAACCTGCTGGGGAGGTTGACGCAGGTGGTGACCAGCGCCAGCAGAATGAAGTACGCCTCGTTCGACAACCTCGGCCGTGTGACCACCAGCCGGCACGAGCTGAACGGGACCGACTATCAGTTCACATATGGCTACAATGATGTCGCGATGACGAGCCTGACCTATCCCTCGGGCCGGGTGGTGAGCTACGGCTACGATAGCGCGGGGCGGATTGCGACGGTGAGCGGGCTGAAGAGCGGCGTGACGACGAACTACGTGCAAGGCGTGAGCTACACCACGCAGGGAGCGATGGATACGCTGACGCTGGCCAACGGGCGTTACGAGAAGCGGTGCTACAACGGGCGGCTGGCGGTGACCGACATCGTGCTGCGGACGGCGGCGCCCAGCGGGTGCGTGCAGGGGGCGGGCAATGCCGCCACGTTGCGCTACACCTATTCCACGGGGACGGATAATGGGAACGTGGCGTCTCAGCAGATCGGCGATGGAGCGGCCTGGAGCGTGACGCAGAGCTACGCCTACGACAAGCTGAACCGGCTGCAGTCGGCAGCCGAGGGAGTGTCCGGGCCGGGCTGGAAGTACACGTTCGGCTACGACGCCTGGGGGAATGGCTGGGTGGATACAACGCCGACAGAGAGCTATGGGTTGCTCACCGATGGGAACCGGCCGAATGCCGGAAGCTGGTTCACGGCGAAGAACCGGCTGAACCTGGGGACCAACAGTTACGATCTGGCGGGGAACCAGAAGCAGTTCAACCCGTGGACGCTGGGGCACGACGCCGAGAACCGGATGGTGCAGGCGGCGAAGACGGGGCTGACCGAGACGTACGCCTATGACGGCGAAGGGCGGCGCGTGAAGAAGGTGAGCGGGGACCTGACGACATACTACGTGTACACCGCCGATGGAGAGTTGGCGGCAGAGTACGAGGTGGGTTCCGGCGGCGGGTCGATGCCGTGCACGACGTGCTACCTGTTTGCGGACCATCTGGGCAGCACGCGAGCGGTGTGGGATTCGAACGGAGTCAAGGCGCGATACGACTGGGCGCCGTTTGGGGAAGCGGTGGCGGCGGACCGGAATGGGCGAACGGGGGTGTTGTGTGGAGGGGCATCGTGTTTTGGGATGACGGGGCCGCTGAAGCAGAAGTTTAGTGGGAAGGAGAGGGATCAGGAGACCGGGTTGGATTATTTTGGGGCGAGGTATATGAGTGCGGGGATGGGGAGGTTTGCGTCAGCGGATCCATCACCACTTGGCATCTCCGTGGGAGATCCACAATCTTGGAACCTCTACACTTATGTAAGAAATCGAACTACAACGAACATCGATACTTCGGGTCAGTGGGCGACATACATCCATGCTGACATTAACAGTGTGGCATTGAGCGGATACCTGTCAGCCGGACAAATTGCAGTACTTAATGCCCGCGCCTATGCCCTAGACAAGGACGTCTCAACAGAAGGTGCGAACGATCACGGTCTTCGCACGCCTAGACAGAGTCCAGCGGAAGGTAGAGATGCGATTTGGTCCAAAATCTCTTCGGAGATAAAGTTGGCAAGCCCGATTGGAGACCGTGGAGACTTGAGCACCTTTGAACTGATGCACCTCGGAGATGCTATCCATGCCGTTCAAGACATCACATCCCCCAGTCACACCAGCAGCACAGGTGTACCTGCGGTTTGGGGTGGTCTTTCGCCTGGCGTCATCGGTCACGGAATTGGTGAAGCCCTTCCCTCGACAAACTGGTCGAGAATCGGCGTAGCGATAAGGTATACACTCGCTACATTCCTCCAGGCCGCGCCAAAGATCGCGTCGGCCAAGGGATTGACCAGCGAGACAATTGATTCGATATCTGCTGGTAGAATTTCTGAGTATGTTGAACGTGCATTTCGGCTTAATCATATCCTACGTGGCCCTCCCAACCTCGAAGATGCCGCTAGGCAGTGCGCCCTCGGGAATCCAGCTGCCTGTGGAAACGAATTAAATGGCAATCCGTTTTAATCTGAGACAAAAATTACTCTATTCTCTTGCTATTTCAGCAGTAGCCAATCTCATGTTAGTATTCCTTGACACTCAGATCTCGCAATTCGAACAATCAAAAGGCTTTGTTTGGTTAATCGCATCGATCATGGCAGCTCCTGGGTACACTGGTGCAAAACTACTCGGGGCATCAGGGCACGATATTTTTGATCTCTTGCCCAAGTTTCTTCTAAGTTCCGTGACATTCTATGCGGTAGTTGTCTTCCTAGCATTAACGATTGTGCAAATGTTCCACCAAGTCGACGATAAGCCCGCGAGCAGCCGGAGGCTATGAGCGTGAAGTGAACAACGTAGTTGTTGAGAGCGAGGCGCCTAACATACTTCACGGGGACGGATAATGGGAACGTGGCGTCTCAGCAGATCGGCGATGGAGCGGCCTGGAGCGTGACGCAGAGCTACGCCTACGACAAGCTGAACCGGCTGCAGTCGGCAGCCGAGGGAGTGTCCGGGCCGGGCTGGAAGTACACGTTCGGCTACGACGCCTGGGGGAATGGCTGGGTGGATACAACGCCGACAGAGAGCTATGGGTTGCTCACCGATGGGAACCGGCCGAATGCCGGAAGCTGGTTCACGGCGAAGAACCGGCTGAACCTGGGGACCAACAGTTACGATCTGGCGGGGAACCAGAAGCAGTTCAACCCGTGGACGCTGGGGCACGACGCCGAGAACCGGATGGTGCAGGCGGCGAAGACGGGGCTGACCGAGACGTACGCCTATGACGGCGAAGGGCGGCGCGTGAAGAAGGTGAGCGGGGACCTGACGACATACTACGTGTACACCGCCGATGGAGAGTTGGCGGCAGAGTACGAGGTGGGTTCCGGCGGCGGGTCGATGCCGTGCACGACGTGCTACCTGTTTGCGGACCATCTGGGCAGCACGCGAGCGGTGTGGGATTCGAACGGAGTCAAGGCGCGATACGACTGGGCGCCGTTTGGGGAAGCGGTGGCGGCGGACCGGAATGGGCGAACGGGGGTGTTGTGTGGAGGAGCGTCGTGTTTTGGGATGACGGGGCCGCTGAAACAGAAGTTTACCGGCAAGGAACGAGATGCTGAAACCGGGCTGGATTACTTTGGGGCGCGCTACATGGCGTCGGCGCAGGGGCGGTTTACGAGCCCCGATCCACTTCTGAACTCCGGTCGGCCTTGGGAGCCTCAGTCCTGGAACCGTTACGCGTACACGCTGAATAATCCGCTTCGGTATACGGATCCGACGGGGCTGTACGAATGGGATGCCAGCCTTGGTGGTAGTTGTGCGGATAAGGCGCTGAGGAGCGGTGGCTGTAGCGGCTTCACATAGCAACAAGGAAAGGACATCGCCAGCGAACGTAAAGATATACGGAAGCAGCTGAAGAAGCTGGACAAGTCCAAGGACGCCACTCTTCATGCGGCGGCTGGAGCGATCGGCAAGGAGAACGTCGACAACGGCGTGACAATCGGAATGGGCGCTGTGACACCCGGTGCTGCTGCTCAGGTCTCGACGACATTGCCGCTTACGATTGACGCCAACGGTAATCCAGAACTGGACCTCACTGTGTTGCCAGGGGCCAAAGGTGATTCGCTGTTCTTGAATCTTGCGCATGAGGGTACCCACGTCGCGGATGCGCAGTCAGTCGCAAGGGGCGCTCCGACAATGACCCATATGGACACCGAAATGCATGCCTATGGCGCAAGCGTGGCAGCGGCTCAGCGTCTCGGGTGGCCAAGCGCTGGTGCCGGTGGCTCTGTTTTTTGGAGCTCTACTTGGAGCAAGGTTGACCAGCAGACTCGACCGCCCCAGGAGATCCGGAACTTCTTGAACACCCATCCGATTTACGCACCGAAAGTCAATAACCCTGCGTACAAGAAGTAGAGGAGCCAATATGAAGACTCTTGTGCTTTCCGTTCTTCTGTACGCTTGGCCAGGGGGGGTGAACTTGGCGTCCGCAGCCGAGCAACCAAAGGCATTGGAGGTTGCGGTTCCAGGCTATCCACGATTGCCCTCCGGTGCACGCGAGGAGGGTGAAGTTGCTGTCGACCTGGAAATCGATAGTGCGGGAAATGTGGTGAGTGCAAAGGCGGTGACCGCGCCAGACCGTCCACGGCCATGGGCTCAGGCTGCTGCCCTTAAATGGCGGTTTCAAACCTCGCGCGCTGGCCCGGGCAGACTGTTTTTACCCTGCCGGCTCCCGAGGGGGCTGACTGCACGCCCCC
>CAYUZM010000492.1:0-5020 GCA_964449665.1 uncultured Solibacteraceae bacterium | reverse complement strand
TTCTGAAGGGCCCACTCGCGCCCCGCGCGGTCGAACAACTGGGGGCTAGGGGTGATGCGGTCCGGTTCGGGCAACTCGGGAATTTGGCGGGCCGAGGCCCGGGGGTTGGTGACGCGAATGAGCCGTGTCTTGCCTGCACCCGGAGGGTTGAGCGGAAGCTTGGAGAACAAGACTTCGTTCTCCTGTAACATGCTGCCTTGGAACACATTCGGCCCGGTTGAGGCCGCGCGCGTGTCCATGGCGCAGTAGGTTGCAGGCGCGGCGGGCACGCACGGCCGCTGCTCGATGGCGAGAGGCTCGTCCAGCACGGCGAGGATGTCGGTGAGTGTCGACGGAGTCTGCAGGGGGCCATCCACAATCGGAATCGTAGGCGGCTTCGGCGGAGGAACCACGCGTGGACTGAGAGGAGTATTTGAAATGACGAGAAGCTGATACTGCGGCACAGTACCAGCCCTTGCAGGCGACCCGCCGGTGCATGCAATCAGTACGTCGCTCAGCAGCTCCGACAGCCCCTCCGCGCGAATGGTTGTAGGCGCGGTCTTCACCAATTCGCACGAAAAGGGCTTTTGAGCGGCCGCGACGGCGCAGCTCAATAGGCACAGCGTAATGGAATTTCTGATCGCCATTCGTTAGTACAGACGGAACGGTTCCACGCCCCGCCAATCCGGGATGGTAGGAATGTTGACTTCCTGATTCAGAGGACGAGGCCGAGTACTGAAGCGGAGAAACACGCCCGCCGCCGCCGAATTGAAGTTCCGGGTGTTGTTCATGTTGGCGAAGATGCCCAGATGCCAGACCGGCGTGAGCGGCACCGACGATTGAATGTCGACGCTGTAGTTGGCGCCGGTGGACACCTGCTTGGGATAGTGCGGACCGTTCCGGCCTTGCAGAGCGGGCAGGGTTGGGAAGTAGGGCGACGCCGCCTCCTGGAAGTGCTGTGCACCGAGGCTGGCGTTGATCATGTACTGAACCTTGTGGTTGTACATGCCGCGCCATTGCACGGGGACGTTGGCGAGCATGTACTGCTGCGGGCTGAAGTATCCGCCGTGGCCGAATGTGAAATAGCGCAGGTTCTTCTCATAGTGGATGCCGGTGAGGTTGAAGCCGGCGGTGAGTTTGCCCGAGGGATTTTCCAGAACTTTGAAGTACATGCCGAGGTTGCCTTCGATGCGGGTATTCGATTGCACCTGGCGCCCGGTGAGCGTTTGGAACCCGAAACCGGTGTAGAAGCCGGAGTTGGAGCCGCCCCAGTTGCCCTGTGCGGAGAACGTGTTCGCGACAACGCCGCCCCAGACGCGATTCGTCACAGGGTCGCGGACGCCCGCGAACGACAGCATGGAGTCGCGCAGGACATCGCGTTCCACCAGCAACGTGATGGGGCCGTTGCCGGGCCGGAAGCGGAGTCCGCCAATGAAGTTGCTGACCAGGAACTTGCGCGGCGTGGACCCGAAGCGAAGTCCAAAGGTTCGCGTGGAGACCTGCACTTCGCCGCCGACACCGCTGGCCGATTGCGCGTCGAACGTCGAGCCCACCGGCATCATGCCGAAGCGGCGTTCGCTCGATCCGTCCGGCGTTCCCGATTCGAGATAAGTGGGCCTGGCGATCGCGCTCACACGCACGCTCCCACCGACGACATAACTGGCTTCGAGGTTGGCCTGCTGGAGAATCATGCGGTCGAATCCCTGTTCGCCGCTTCTGGCGCGGACATCGCCGCCGCTGCCGAAATAGGACGAGTTGCGGGCATCGATCGCATCGAGCCGGTCTTGAATTTCCGAGCGCATGGAGGAGGTGTCGGCGACCGGTTTCGAGGAACCGATGAATGCCGGTGTGATCACAGCCGGAAGCGCCGCCGCCGACTCAACCGCGGCTGGAGACGACGCGGATCCCACCATCCTGGGAGGTGTCAGCGGGATTTCGGAACCTGCCACGCCGGGGCGCGGCAACGTGAACTTTTCGCCCAGTTTCGCGCTCGCGCGCGGCGTGTTTGCGTGCGGCGTGGCCGCGCTGCCGCGGTTGAGGCCGCCGGCGGAGGGATTCGCAACGGCCGCGCTGTTGGCGGGCAACTCCCTGCCGGGTGCTGCCTGCAGTGAGATCGAGGATACCGGCACGGAAGCGGTTGCCGATATCGGCTTCACCGCGGTTCTTGGTATCGCCAGTTCCCTGGCCGGAGCGGGATTGACCGGCAGTGGTTGCGTGACAGGTTGTGGCTGGGCGGCATCGGCGCCCAATAAAAGTTCGCCTAATACCTGAGTTACGGGCCGGTCATCCGCGGGTTTCAGCTCGCGAACGCCATTGGGCGATTTCTGCAATTCCGCCGGCACGGGCGTGGCGGCCAGTGCAGCGCTCCAAAACTTCTGTGCCGTCTTGTAATCGCCTTTGGCGGCGGCCAGTTTTCCGGCAAGATTCAACATGCCGGCGTTGTTAGGCCAACGGTTCAGCGCGGTCCGCAACCAGACGGTGGCCGAGTTCATATCGCCCGCGCCGAGGGCCGCGCCGATTGCTCCCTCAAAATCCGTAGCCCCGGCGCCAGCCAGTCCCCAAGCCTTGTAAACTCCGAGCGCTTTTGCCGAGTCGCCCGCCTGAAGCAGTGAACCGGCATAGCTGGAGCGCAGCGCCGTGTCGCGCGGGAGCATCCGCGTGCCGGCTTCCAAGATCGTAATTGCCCGCAGCACGTCGCCCGCGCTGGTGGCCACGTTGGCGCGGCGCAGAATCCAGGAAGACCAGAGTTGAGACGCGTTCTCCTGTTGGACCAGCGACAAATCGGGCCGCGCGCCGATTTCGGTGAGCAACGCGTAATACTCCCGTTCTTCGCCGTTTGTGTTCAGCAGAAGCCAGGCGAGTTGCAATTCAAGATCGGCCGACCGCGTCCGATCCTGCTGCCGCAACAGGGCCGAGGCGCGGCGCACCAGCCGCAGCGCTTCGCTGTAGCGTCCCAGCGAATTGTAGACCGAGGCAAGCAGGCTCACATAGTCGGCATCGTCGGACAGGGCGACCGTGACCGACTTGGGCAGGCGGCCCGATTCTTTGAGCGCCGCTGCATCGTCATTCTGTTTGTGCAGCGCCGAAACGAGCGCCTTCCAGGCATCCGGGTTGTCCGGCTGCGTGGCCGTCATCTCTCGCAGCAGTTCTTCCGCGCGCTGGTTGTATCCTTGCGCCAACCACAAGTGAGCCAGCTGAAGGCGTGCGGCGCCATTGGGTGCTTCGTTCACCTTAGTGTCGAGGCGGATCGACTTTTCGAGGTACTTTTCGGCGTCTTCCAACTGGCCCATGGACTCGGCGATGGCCGCCAGCGAACGAAGCGCCCCGGGCCGCGTGGCGGCGACCTCGAATACCTTTCCCGGCATCTGCTCAACGGCACGCGCGGCGCGGCTTTCCTGGTGGGTCTGGATGAGCGACGTGAGCAACCCTTCCCACGCGTCGGCGTTGCGGGGATCGGCATCCACAACCTTCTGGAAAATAGCCACGGCTTCCGTGGTGTAGCCATGACGCAGATACAATCCGGCAAACTGCAGTTGCATTGAAGAAGAGAGGGCGAGTCCCCTTACGTTTGCCAGTTCGATGGCCTCATGCAAATAGCGCTTGGAGTCGGCGGCGTTACCGGCATCGCTGGCCGCCGACGACATCATCGCCAGATAGTGGATATTGCGGGACAGCCCCATTCGCACCGAACCGGGCAGTTGGCGAACCGCGGCCAGAGCGGAGTCCGCACCAACCCCGCGGTAGCGTGCATTCATCAGCTCATACCAGGCCTGTTCGTTCTGCGGCTGCTGCTCGGTGAGCTTCTCGAAGGCCTGAGCGGCGGCGATCGGATCGCCCGCCTTCATCAGCGTTCCGCCCAGCGCCTGCAATGCCCCAGGGCCTGCCGGACGCAGTTCCGGCCCCTTCCGAAAATGGGCTGTCGATTCGGCAAGCTGATCGGCCGAGAAGGCCTTTGCGCCGTCGTCCATCGCCGACCAGAAACGCGCGGTCTCAAGGCCGTCGGCGATGTCCTTATCCTTGGGCGCTTCCTTCACGGCCGCTTCGAACATGGCAACGGCGTCGCCGAACTTCTCCTGCTTCATGCGCACGAAGCCGAGCCCGGCAAGCGAGCTCGAACTCTTGGGATTCTGCTGCAGCGCGGTTTCAAACAATGCCTCGGCGTCTTTCACGCGGTTGGCCTTCAATGCCAAATAAGCCTGGTGTTCTGCGTTGCTGCGGACGGGCCCGGCACTCTGTGCAACAGCGGCCGACGGCGTCACACCGTCGAACAATTTGCTTAGTTCCGGATCGGGATGACGAGCGATATATGCGCGCGCGGAAGCGGCAGCGGCCGGGTTTGCGCCTTCCCAGATGAGCGCCTGACGCCATGCCAGACGGGCCTTGTTGATGGCATCACTGCCCCCCTTGATCGATTCCAGCAGCCGCATGCCGGCCATGCGCGTTGACGGCCGGTACGTCCACAGCTTGCCGAGAGCGAGTTTGTAGTCTTCCACGGCCGGATAGGTTTCGGTCAGCTTCTGGAGTCCCGCGGTCGCCGTTTCCCACCCGCCGGGGACGGAGGCCTGGGTTTCGTAGTAGGCAATCGCCATCGCGCCGGGGGGAGGTTCGTCGCCGAACACCTGGCGATAGATCTGCATGGCCTGGTCGAACTGCTGGTTGGAGGCCAGCCGCGCGGCTTCCCGCAAGCGTGCCTGCTGTTGGACCAGCACCGGCATGGACTGTAACTGCTGGAGCGCCGGATGTGCCGGGTTCACCGCCCGCAGACGGTTGGTGTACTCACGCGCCTCGTCGGCTTTTCCGCTCTGTTTGGCGAAGCGGGCCAGCGTTGCAAGAGCCTCCTGATGCTTGGGATCCGAGAGCAGCACCTGCTGCCAGGTCTGCGCGGCGAGGTCAGGACGGCCGCGGCCCTCCAGGGCACGCGCTTTGTCGGCAAGCACCGTACTGGCGCTCTGCGCATACAGGAGCATTGTGGAGGGAGTAATCGATCCCCATTAGATGAGGCCAGCTAATGTCAAGCGGGTCACTTTTGTCTCCTCGATAA
>CAYUZM010000491.1:0-5032 GCA_964449665.1 uncultured Solibacteraceae bacterium | reverse complement strand
TTTTTCGTAATCAGCAGGTGGCCGGTTCGACTCCGGCGGGTGGCTCCAGGTCTTTCAGGGGCTCTTTGCACTCCCCCCCCACACGCAATCCCAAACCAGTGAACTACAGGGGTTCTCCGCCAACAATGGGGGACACCCCCGATCCGGGACGAGCCAACCACACAGCAGCTTGACACGCATTCTGTAGTTTTCCGTAGCTTTCGACGGCGCGGAGCCGTTCGGGTTGTCGGCAGCATGCGTACACTCTCATTCTTCTAAAGCAGCGAACACGAACGCGGCTTGGAGTGGTGTATCAGCTCCAATGCATGAAGTTGACCGGATCACCGGCAACTGTGGTATGCAATTCAGGCTATCCGATGCGACAGTGGCAGCACCGATACCTTCGTGTTTGCCCAAAGGGCTGTCGTTCACCGCGTCCCACGCGCGGACGTCGCGTTGCAGGAGCCGGCATCGCCGTGTGGCCCATTCATACCGTACCATCCACAACTGGCGATCTTTGTTGCGCACTCTACGGCCGTGGCAGCGGGGGAGTTGAGGGCCCCGGCCACCGGGCGCCAAACCTCACCGCACTAAAATGCATCGGAATCAGTACGGTGGCGTGGGCGGACGGTCCCAATACGGACTACGGGTCGACCAAAACGCCTCGCATCGGCTTGGTTTGGCAATCCGGGGTTAAGGGGCAGATGGGAGCATCGGAGGCGCGCACCATCACGCGCCCCGTGATGCGCCCCATGATACGCCCGGTCTGCGGATTCCGCGTTGGGTTATAGTGACAAGGGCCCGGCCGCTCCGCCGGGTCTGCACATCTTGAACTTCGAGGAGAGTGATCCATGGCCGATGCGACGCTAAGCGGCGCCGACTTCAAAGCGCAATTGCGCGCGGGCGAGCCCAAAATGGGCCTGTTTCTGAATACGCACAGTCCGACGGTAGCCGAGCAATTGGCGAACAGCGGCTACGACTGGCTTCTGGTCGATACCCAGCACGGGCCGATGGATCCCGAGAAGCTTTCCGCCATGCTCTGCGCCATCGCCAGCGGCGGCGCGAAGTCCATGGTGCGTGTCGGCGGCTACCATGACCGCAACGGGATTCAGCAGGCGCTCGACCTTGGCGCCGACGGCGTGCTCATCCCCTACATCAACAACGCTGCCGAAGCGCGCGCGGGCGTCAGTTGCGCTCGATACCCCACTGCCGGCACGCGTAGCGTCTACTTCCCTCAACGCGCCACGCACAAGGCCGCACTGCTCGGCTACGTCCCCAACGCCAACAAGAACATCATCGTCGCGCTGCAAGTGGAAACCGCGAGCTGCATCGAGAACATGGAAGAAATCGCCGCCGTACCGGGCGTGGACATCCTGTTCCTCGGTCAGAACGATCTCTGCATGTCGATGGGCCTGTTTGAGACCTACGTCTTCCCCGAAATGTACACGTCGAAGGAACTCGGCGCGGCTACTGAAAAGCTGGTTGCCAACGCCAAAAAGAACAACGTCATCCTCGGCCTGTTTCTCTTTGGGACGGCGCGGGTGGGCGAATTCCTTGACAAGGGGTTCCGCTTCATCAGCATCGGCAATGACCTGCACCACATCCTTACCCAGGCCGGCGCGCACGTCGGCGCTCTCGAAGGCATTGCCAAGGAAAAGGGAACGAGTTGGACGCGTAGGCCCACGAATTTGTTCTAGCCGCGCGCAAAGTAGAGAATTCATCCAGCCCGGACGCGCAAGCGTCCGGGCTTTGTGTCATGATTCCTGAACAGCCTATGACCCGCGTTGAAGCCTGCGTACTCCGAAACGCACTACGCCCCGTTCCTTTGCTCGCCTTCGCCGTGGGCGCTTTTGCCCAATCCAATGATGCGGAGGGCGCCGCCGCCGCGCTCGGGTGCTTTGCCTGCAGCGGAATGTTGCTGCTGATTCCCGTTGTCATCTTCGCCTTGAACATCGCGCTGCTGGTGTGGGTGGCGCGTGACGCCAAGGCGCGCGGCATGGACGGATCGGTGATGTGGATGATTCTGGTGTTGCTGTTGAGCGTGGTTGGACTGATCATCTACGTGCTCTCGCGGCCCAAAGGGGATTTGGTCGAGTGCCCGAACTGCAAGAACCGCCGCCTGCAGGCAAGTACCAAATGTCCGCATTGCGGCAGCGCTTAAAGCGGCCTGAAACCTACCTGCTGGCCATCGCGATTTTGTTCGCGATTACGGCCTACGACGTCAATCGCGCGCCGCAATCGCAGGTGACAGCGCGAGGGTACGTGCGGTTGGTCGAAGCCTATCAACGCTACGGGCGTTCGCTTTCGACGACGGTCTTCCAGTGCCGTTACCGGCCCACATGCTCGGAATACTCGCGGCAGGTTGTGTCAAAGCACGGCTTGGCGCGTGGACTTCAGTTCACATTCCGGCGCCTTGCTTCATGCCGGTCTGAAGTGGCCATGGGAACTCTCGATCCGGCGCCGTGAGCGCGCCCTACCAGAGCAGCGGGCGCCAGCGTGAGTAGGCCGTGTCGCAACCTGCCACGCCGGTGGCCGGATACTCGTTCTTGCCCGGCCGGACGTATGTGCCGCCCACGATGTCAAACAGCGGAAACATCTGCGCGAAGTTCACATTTTCATGTTTGGCAAGGCGGCTGTGATGAAGCCGGTGATACTGCGGGCCGACGAGCACCGGTGTGAGCGGGCCCATCTGGAAGCGAACATCGGCGTGCGCGGCGTAGAGGAAGAAGGCGACGGCCATCGCAGCGTAGGCCATTCCCTGCGCGTTCATGCCGAGGATCCAGAACATCGGGAACGTCAGCACCAGATACTGCATGGTGCGCTCGATAAAGTGGCTGCGTTTCGACGTGGTGATGTTCATCGCCGGATCGGTGTGGTGCAGCTTGTGGATATGCCAGAGCACGGGAACCTTATGCTGCACACGGTGATAGCAATAGAAGAGGCCGTCGATGATGAACACCGCCGCCAGCGCCCAAATGATGGGGTTTTGCAGCAATTCGTGGCGCGGCTCACGAGGGAACTCCGATAGGCTGCGGCCAAACGGCGTGATGAAGACGAGCGTGAGAATGACGCCGCCCAGAACAAAATGAATCACCATCGCGGCGAGGTTGCCGAAGCGCTCGCCCCAGGTGGTTTTCTGGCCAGAGCCGAACCAGGCCTCGAGCGGCAGCACGGCGGCGAAGACGAGCAACGACCAGCCAAGTTGCGGTGTCCCGGCGAGCACGCGGCGCCAGACCGCGGCAAGTACTTCAAAGTAGTCCATGTGACGTGTAGTATCGCGCACGCGCCAAGCGTGGAACAAGGCCGAATCGGATAGACTGATCCGTCATGAGAATCGGACGCCGTGAATTTGGCTATTGGATGGGCGGGGCGCTCGTGGCGTCGGCGCAGGAGGCCGCAAAACCTGGGCCGAAACTGGACTGGCACGACGCAAAGAAACTTACGGTTGAGGGCCTGGGCTTCACGGACGTGAAGTCGCCCTATGACCGGCTGCCGGGACGCGCCGAGAGCGTGGTTCGCAAGGCCGTGTGGGATCTGAGCCGCGATTCCAGCGGTGTGCTGGTGCGGTTTGTCGCCAACACGACGGCAATTCACGCGCGGTGGACGGTGACGAACAAGAACCTTGCCGCGCCCACGATCACCGCCGTGGCTTCCAGCGGGCTTGACCTCTATGCCAAGAGCGACGCCGGCCGCTGGCACTGGTTGGGTATCGGGCGCCCCACGAAGTTTCCCGAGAACACCGAAGTGCTCGCCGGGGCGCTGCCCGCCGGTCAACGCGAGTACATGATCTATCTGCCTCTGCGCAACGCCGTCACGTCGCTTGAGATCGGCGTGCCGAAGAACAGCGCCATCGCCAAGGGCCCGGCGCGCGCCGCGGGTGCGAAACCGGTGGTGTTCTACGGCACCTCGATCACACACGGCATCTCGGCTTCTCGCGCGGGCATGACGCACGTGGCGCAACTCGGGCGCATGCTCAACCGCGAGGTAATCAATCTCGGCTTCTCCGGCAACGGCAAAATGGAGCCGGAGGTGACCAGGTTCGTGGCCGAGCTGGACGCCGCCGTTTTTGTGATCGACTGCCTGCCGAACATGAACGCGCAGGAGGTGCACGAGCGCACCGCGCCGTGCGTGAAAGCGTTGCGCGCGGCCCACCCGAGTACGCCAATCCTGCTGGTGGAGGATCGCAACTACGAGGACAACTTCCTAAATGCGGCCCGGCGCGAGCGCAATGAAACCAACCATGCGGCGTTGCGCGACGAGTACGCCAAACTCCGCGCCGAAACGGTGGCGGCACTCGCCTACTTGAGGGCCGACAACCTGTTGGGCGACGATGGCGAAGGTACCATCGATGGATCGCATCCCACCGACCTCGGATTTCAGCGCCAGGCCGCGGAGTTTGCCAAAGCGCTGAGACCTCTGCTGCGATAAAACTCGGTTCCGCGCAGCGACAGTTCCGCGCATCGAGACTTTCCGCACCGCCCGCGCTCCAGTATGCTGATGCGGATGCTGTCCGTATTCTCATCGCCCAGCCGCTACACACAAGGCCCCAACGCCACGCGTTCACTCGGTCAGGAAATGGAGCGCCTCGGCTTGCCGGGCCCCATCCTCGTTGTCGCCGGCCGTTCCGCGAACAAGCTCTTAAGCGGCGTCTGGTCCATCACGCTCGGCGAAGCCGGCTACACTCACACCGTGCACGATTTCGGCGGCGAGTGTTCGCATGCAGAGATTGCCCGCATTGTCGAATCCGCGCGGCGCGGGAAGGCCGCGACGCTCGTAGGCGCGGGTGGCGGCAAGGTCCTCGACGCCGTGCGCGCCGCCGCCGCCGAACTCTCCTTGCCCGTCGTGAACTGCCCGACGCTGGCATCCAGCGACGCGCCTTGCAGCGCGCTGTCGGTGATCTACTCCGAAGAAGGTGTTTTTCAGGAGTACCGTTTCTACAGCAAGAATCCCGATCTCGTTCTCGTCGACACCGCCGTCATCGCGCAAGCGCCCGCGCGCCTTCATGCCGGGGGAATGGGCCAGTCCCCTGCCACCTGGTTTTGAGGCACACCCC
>CAYUZM010000490.1:0-5051 GCA_964449665.1 uncultured Solibacteraceae bacterium | reverse complement strand
TGCGGGTTGCCGGCATCGGTGTGCAACTCGGCCGGAGGAGCAAAGCCATGGACGATCTTGTAAAGCGCCTGCCAGTTGCGCCCGGCGTTGCCCGTGAACGGCAGGTTGGCAATCTGCTTCTGCTGAATCTGGACGTTTATATCGGCACGGTCCGTCTGCAGCGCGATGGCTTCGCCGGAAACCGTGATGGCCTCGCTCACCTGCGCTACCTGCATGGCGATATCCAGGCGCCGCACGGCGTTCGTAACAATGTCGACGCGCTCCTGAATGACCGTGCGGAATGACGGCGCGGAGTACGTGATCCGGTAGACGCCAGCCTGTAGGTCGTTAAATGCGTACGCGCCCGAGTTGTCCGTGTTGGCAACGCGTGAAATGCCCGTCGCTGGATTCGCGGCCTCAACCTTCACGTTGGGAACACCCGCGCCCGAAGGATCGCTGACGTTCCCGGTGAGCGTTCCGTAAAGCACCTGCGCGTGGCTCGTGCGAAACGAACCCAAAAGTATGAGCGAAAGCATGGCGGCAGCGCGCATGCTGGAAAGTAAGCGAAACATGGCAATCCTCCCCACAAGGTGGCTCAACGAGGCCATAGACTAGGACGCAACCGCTCAACACGGCTGCAAACGTTTGGAGCAGTATACAGGATTCCCGCGATTTCCGCCGGGCGTGTCGTATCATGAGAAATTAGCGCGCGCATCATGCGCGCAAGGCTCCACACGCCCCAACTTATGCCCCATCAGAACGTGGCCGTCCTGTTCGGCGGCCGGTCAGTCGAACATGAAGTCTCCATCATTTCCGCCTCGCAGGCGATGGATGCCCTCGAAGTCGCCGGCTATAAAGTGCTGCCCGTCTACATCGCCAAAGATGGCGCATGGTACGCCGGCCGGCCCTTGCGCGAGCTCTCCTTCTTTCGCGATCCAACCCTGCGCCTGGACGATGCGAGCGGCGTCTACCGCGTCTCGCTCTCGCCCGACCGCACTTCGCGCCTGATGGTTCTCCACCCCTACGCCAAGCGCGGCTTCTTTAAGCGCGATCCCGAACTGTGGGCCGACGTCTTCTTCCCGGTGCTGCACGGCAGTTTCGGCGAGGACGGCACATTGCAGGGCCTCTTCGAAATGGCCGACGTGCCCTACGTCGGCTGTGGCGTGCTTGCCGCATCGCTCGGCATGGACAAAATTCAATCGAAGGGTGTGTGCCGCGCCGCGGGCGTCCCCGTTCTCGATTGCGTATGGGCCTCTCGCGAGCAGTGGAAGCGCGATCCGCTGGAGTTCCTAAAACGCGTTGAGGCTACTTTTCCCTACCCCGTCATCGTGAAGCCGTGCAGCCTCGGCTCGAGCATTGGCGTCAAACGCTGCCTGGATTCGGCGGGCCTTCGCGAAGCCGTCGATACCGCGCTCGTTCTCGACGAACGCGTGCTTGTGGAACCCGCATTGACGAACTTCCGCGAAGTGAATTGCTCCGTGATTGGGCCGCCCTACGAAGCCTCCACCTGCGAAATGCCCCACTACAAAGGCGACCTGCTGAGTTTTGAGTCGAAATACAGCTCCGGCGGCAAGAGCGGGAAACTGGCCGGCGGGAAAATGTCCGCCGCCGGGGGCAGCAAGGGCGCGGGCGCGAAGTTGGGGATCAGCGGCGCCGGCATGGCCTCGCTCAACCGAACCATTCCCGCCCCCATTACCGATGAGCAAACGGCCGAGGCCAAGCGCCTTGCCGTGGCGGCGTTTCAAGCCATTGGCGGCGAAGGCATCGCTCGCGTCGATTTCCTGCTCGACGACCGCGATGGAAGGCTCTACTTCAACGAGATCAACACCATGCCTGGCTCGCTGGCGTACTACCTCTGGGAAGCCTCGGGCGTCGGCTTCGATCAACTCGTGATACGGCTGGTTGAAGGCGGGCTGCGCCGTTCCGAAGCCCGCCGCGCCACTCAGTTCGCCATGGATGTCAACCTCCTCCACCCGGCCCGGCGGTAAGCTCGTACGGGCACGCCATGGCATCCGATCTCATGCTCGACATCGACGGCATCGCCCTCCGCGCGCGCCGCGAAGGAGCGGGCCCGCCCGTCCTCGTGCTTCATGGCTGGGGCGCGTCCATCGAAGCCATGCAGTTGATCACGGGCGAAGTGGCGCGCGGAGGTTATGAAGCCATCGCCCTCGATTTCCCGGGCCATGGGAAGAGCGCGCCTCCTCCCGAGGCCTGGCATGTATCCGACTTCAAGCAGTGCCTTTTGCATGTCATGGATGAGTTGCGCATCCCCTCGGCCGATGTCATTGCCCACAGCTTCGGATGCCGCGTCACCATCAAGCTTGCCGCAGAGAATCCCGAGCGCGTCGGGCGGCTCATCCTCACCGGTGCCGCGGGCCTGCCGCCTCGCCGCACACGCGGCCAAAAAGCCCGCATGCGGCTGGCTTCGCTTGGAAAGCGCGTGAAAAAGCTTTTGGGCGATGGGGCCCTCTCGCGCTGGCTCGAATCACGTTGGGTGCATCATGTCGCCTCGGCTGACTACCGCGCCGCCAGCGGGGGCATGCGCGCCACGCTTGTCCACATCGTCGCCGAAGATCTCACCGATTACCTGATGCGCATCAAAGCGCCCACCATCTTGATCTGGGGCAGCGAAGATCACGACGCGCCGCTGTCGAGTGGTGAAACCATGTCGCGCCTTATCCCCGGCGCGGAATTGGTCGTGCTCCAGGGCGGGGGCCACTTCGCCTACGCCGAACAATTCTCCAAATTCCGGTTGCACATGAATCGATTCCTGAGAGGCGCCGCATGATCGCGGCCTCGGTTTTGCTCCTCGCCATTGCCTACTCGGGTTGGCGCGCCATCTTCGCACTGCACATGTTGCAGCAGGATAGCTACGATAGCGCACGCTATCTCCGCTGGACCCTCGCCCGCCCCATCGCCCGCTGGCTCTGGCCACGGCAAGTGGAAGCGAAAAAGCCCCTCGCCTACACCGGACGTGCCTGGCGCATTCTCGCCACTACTTGGGCGCTCATGGCGGGCATCGCCGCGCTTGGATGGTGGGCCGGTGGCATGGCGCGCTACGCCGCAGCCGAGACAATTCTCCTCACATGGCCCTTCCTCACCGTCGCCGCGAACCTCTTGCTCAAACCCGTGCAAGCCGCCATCAACCAGGGCTATGTGCGGCAAGCCAAACGGCGTCTGAAGGAGTATGGACCCGTCGTCGTCGGCGTCGCGGGAAGCTACGGCAAAACCTCCACCAAGTACTTCGTCGCCACCATACTCGCTGAAAAGTTCCGCGTTCATAAAACGCCCGAGAGTTTCAACACGTTGCTCGGCGTGTGCCGCGTGATCAACGGCAACGTCAAACCGGAACAGGCGCTCAACAGCACGCACCAGGTATTTGTAGTCGAGATGGGCGCTTACCGCCGCGGCGAAGTGAGCGAAACGGCCCGCATGGTGAAGCCGCGCTACAGCATTCTGACTTCCATCGGCCCCGAGCATTTTGAGCGATTCCTGTCCATTGAAAATATCCAGGCCACCAACTTCGAGTTGATTGAAGCCACCTGCGGCGACGGCGCAGCCGCGTTCAACTGCGACCTCCCCGACTGCGAAGCGCTCGCCCGGCGCGCCGCCGCCGCGCCCACGCAATTTCCCAAAGTCCGGCGCTACGGGGTTGAATCCACAACCGCGGATCGCACGTTGTGGGCCGAGGAAATCGCGCACGGTCCCGATGGCATGAGCTTCACCCTCGTCCACCGCGACGGCCGCCGCCAGGAGGCCCGCACGAAACTGGTCGGCCGCCACAACGTGCTGAACATCCTGGGCGCCGCGCTCATCGCGCTCGAACTCGGGCTCACGCTCGATGAGATCGCCCGCGGCATCGCGAAGCTCGAACCGGCGCCGCACCGTTTGAACATCATTCACGGCGCGGGCGGGACCATCGTCATCGACGATTCTTACAACTCAAACCCCATCGGGGCCGCCGAAGCCCTGCGCGTGCTCGCCGAATTCAAGACAGGGCGCCGCATTCTGGTGGCCCCCGGCATGATCGAACTGGGCTCCCTGCAAGCCGAGAAAAACGCCGAGTTCGGCCGCCAGGCCGCCGCCGTGTGCGACTTCGTCTACCTGATCGGCCCAGAGCAAACCCGCGACGTCGCCCGCGGATTGCGCGACACCGGCTTCCCCGAAGCCCAGCTCAAAGTCTGCCGCGATCTCACCGAAGCCACCGCCCACATGCGCACGATGCTCCGCCCTGGCGACACGCTCCTGTTCGAAAACGACCTCCCGGATTTGTACGCCGAGTAGGCGCCGCGATACGATAAGCCTTCGCAGTCACCACGACACGACAGGAGAATCGCCACCCATGCGCGTTGGAGTTTTTACGGCCCTGCTGGCCCAAATGCCGCTTGACCAGGTCCTGGCCAAGTTGAAAGCCTTGAAGATCGACACGGTCGAGTTGGGAACCGGAAACTACCCCACCGATCCCCACTGCAAGCTCTCGCTGCTGGAAAGCAAATCGGCTCTGAAGGAGTTCAAGGCCAAGCTCGACGGCGAAGGATTCACCATCAGCGCCCTCTCCTGCCACGGCGAACCGCTTCATCCGGACAAGAACTACCGCAAACAGCAGCAAGAAACGAATCGCAAAACCATCCTGCTCGCCGAAAAGCTCGGCGTTCCCACCATCATTGATTTCTCCGGTTGCCCCGGCGGCGGTCCGAAGGAGACCACGCCGAACTGGGTCACCTCGCCCTGGCCGCCGCACTACCAGGACATCCTGTCCTGGCAGTGGGAAAAGGAGGTCATTCCGTTCTGGGAAAAACGCACCAAGTTTGCCGCCGATCACGGCGTCAAAATCGCCATCGAAATGCACCCCGGCTATGTTGTTTACTCGCCGGAGACGATGCTGCGCCTGCGCGAGGCCTGCGGTAAGAACATCGGCTGCAACTACGACCCCAGTCTCATGTTCTGGCAGAACATCGACCCCATTGAAGCCATCCGCGTGCTCGGCGATTCGATCTTCCACGTGCACGCAAAGGACACCGAGATCTATTACTCGAACCTGCCTAAAACCGGCGTCCTCGACATGAAGCTCT
>CAYUZM010000489.1:0-5055 GCA_964449665.1 uncultured Solibacteraceae bacterium | reverse complement strand
ATTGCGCCGCAGGTGAAGGCGGGCAAACTCGTGCTGATCGCCGCGCACGGCAACAGCCTGCGCGCACTGGTAAAATATCTCAACCACATCTCCGAGGATGAGAGCGTGGAACTCAACATTCCCACCGGCATGCCGCTGGTGTATGAGCTGGATGCCGATCTGAAACCGATCGCTTCGGAGCGGTCGCGCGTGAACGGCGGCGGCACGGGCGGTTACTACCTCGGTGAACCTGAGAAGCTGAAGGCGGCCATGGAAGCCGTCGCCAATCAAGGCAAGAAGAAGTAGTATGTGCGGCAGCGGACGGTGAGCGATGGCGAGGCTTTCCGGCTCGCTGCCGCGACTCACCGTCCGCGGCCGGTATATCCGCATTGCTTCCTCGGGGCAGCCTGTGCTGCTTCGCGGCGTGAATCGTTCCGGGCTCGAACATAGCGAGCCGGGCGAGGATGGTTTCCTGCTGGCGGCTTCACTTTCTCCGCGTGAGTTTGCCCGTATTGCGCGCGAGTGGTCCTGTGACGTCGTGCGCATTCCATTCAATCAGGACTGGGCCATGCGTGGCCGGGGACGTTTCACCGGCGAGGACTATTTGCGGGCGCTCGATGCGGTGATTGGCTGGGCGGCGCGGCACGATATGTATACCCTGCTCGACCTGCAATGGCTGCAGGCCGACACGCCGTATGGTCCGAACCGGCAATTTATTGCCCCGCTTCCCGATGCCGAAAGCGCCGTGCTGTGGCGTATGTTGGCCGAGCGGTACCGCGACGAACCGGCGGTGTTGTTCGACCTCTATACGGAGCCGCACGACTGTACGGCGGCGGCGTGGAGCGCGCAGGCGCAGCGCCTCGCCGATGCGGTGTGGCAGGGTGCGCCCGAGGCCGTGGTCTTCGTGGCGGGGACGAACTGGGCTTACGATTTGCGCGGCGTGACCGTGCACGGGCCGGCCGTTGTGTATTCGACGCATATTTACCGGAACAAGGGCTCGGATTGGGAAGGGGCATTCGGATACCGTGCCGCACACGAGGCGGTGTTTGCGGGTGAGTGGGGGGGCAGGGAAGCGGACCGGGAGTGGGGCGCGCGGCTGCTGGCAGCGCTGGACCGGTGGCAGATGGGGTGGTGCGCCTGGAGCCTGAACGACGAACCATTCTTGCTGGAGCCGCCGGGCACGACTGCGTTTGGACGGCTTGTCCGCGACTCGCTGCGTGAAGGCTAGAGTGTGCTCGCGTTTTTGTGACGCGCGCGGAACTCGCATACTGACCGCCGCCTCCCGGTTCCGGCCGGGCACTCCAGACGGATCGTCGGTTACCGTAACGGAGAATTCAGGCGAGTTGTACTGGGAATAGGTGCCGCCCACTGGTACTTTCCCGCTCAACGAAACTGCCACTTCCATTGACTCGCCAGCCGATCGACCCAAGAATGCTGTGAGGAGCATTGCTTGAAACATCACTTTCTACTGGCCGCCCTCGTATTGGCGGCGTCCGTTCCCACCTTCGCGGGGAGTTTGTCGGCGGCGGCGGCGATCGCGAACTTCGGCGCGGGCCCGCTTTCATATGACTTCGTGTTTGGCTCGCCGTACATAGACGGACCGATCGGTTCGGTTGCGCAATCCATTGCCATCGTCGGCATGGACAGTACCGGTGACGGCTTCTCGATGACCAATATCTCGCTCGCCACTTCGATCGATGGGAGCGTCGTCCACACGACCAACATCGGCGACTGTACCCTCGCGCCCGGAGGCGCGGGCGCCGCGGTAGGGTGCAGCCCGGGAGGAGATCAGTGGGCGGCATCGAGCCAGGCGATTTCGCAATCTACCTCAGGAGGGGAGTTTTTCACCACGAATGTGAATGCTCTCGTCAGCGGCGGTGATGTGTTCATCGCGACATACTATGCATCGTTGTCGGGTTTTGACGTTTCAGGCGCTCCGGTGTCGACGTACGTGACGGGCGCGTTTGCCGTGCAAAACACGACAGCGAATCCTTTGCCGTTCAATTTTGTCTTCGGAACCCTTGCGCCGGCCGGGCGATATACGCAGGCGAACCTGAATTTCGCCGGTTCGATTCTGGACCGCGAAGGCGATGGGGCGTCGGCGGACATAGATGTCACCATGTCGTTGGGCCCCATGCTGCTTTCGCTGGGAATTCAGGACACGTGCGCAGTCAACAACGGAATGCTTACTGGAACCATCTGCCGGGGCGGAACGGGGTTTGCGCCTTTGCAATTCGGCGCGACGGGAGGGAATACCGGACTGATTAGCATGGAGTGGAAGGCGACGATGTCGGGGAATGGCGATTCGGCGGCGTTTGAAACCGCGATGGTGTGGAGCGAGAGCGAGCCCGTTCCCGAGCCCGCCACCAGTGCGCTTATGTTGGGCGGTATCGCAGTTCTAGCGCTTGTGCGGCGTAGACGGTAGTCCGGCGAATTCGAGGCGTGTCTAGCGGCGGATCGTTTCCGCGGGAGCAGCCGGTCCCGAAGGCGTGTGGATGCCTGGTCCGGGAGCCGCGTGCGGGGAGGGAAAGCTCAGGCCGAGCGGATCGGATTTGGGCGATTCATGGCGCATTTCACGGGCGGTTTCGGTAGAGAACGAAAGCGCTTCGGCCCATAGCGAGGCGACCTGTTCGGGACGCAGACGCATCGTTCCGGCGGCGCGTTCCAACTGCACTGGGTCGACCGATTCGCAGGCTTCGAGCAGTCCCCAGATACGCGCGGGCAGGCTGGTGCGGAGCGCTTTGCCGCACAGGAAGTGGCGCACATCGTCGGCCATGCCGAGTTTTTCGGTGGCTTCTTCGATGGGCATGCCGAGCATTGTGTCCAAAAGCGAGAAGAGGCCCAGAAGAAACATGTCGCCCTGACGCGTGGCGTTGGCCGACTCGCGGGCGACGTTTTCGCAGAAGCGGGCGCGGGCGAGCGACATCATCCACAGGTTGTCGGACTGGCCGCTGGAGAGCTGAGGCAGCAGCGCGATGGAGAGCCAGCGGCGCGTGCCCTCTTCGCCGAGGTTGGCGAGGGCGCGCTCGATGCTGGTGACGGGCGTGAGCCAGTCAAACAGGGGCGAGTTGATGAACTTCAGCAGGCGGCGCGAGAGCGAGATCTCGGTCTTGATCATCTGCGCCAGCTTTTCGAAGCGCATCTCGTCGCGGCGGGCCTCGGCGAGGATGCGCAGGCAGTGCAACTTGTGGCCCGGCATTTCGCGCTTGGAGAGAATGACCGGTTTGGCGAAGAAGTAGCCCTGGAAGAGCGAGAAGCCGAGGCTTTGGGCGTGGGCGAACTCTTCGCGGGTTTCCACCTTTTCGGCCAGGAATCCGATATGCGGCGCGGCCCATTCGCTGCGGACTCGAAAGAGCTCGTCAGGGGCCATGGCACGGAAGTCGACATTGATGATGCTGGCAAGCGGAAGGATGCGCTTCCAGGCGGGAGAGGGGATGAAGTCGTCGAGCGCGAGCACGAAGCCTTTGTTGCGGAGGATTTCGCAGGCCTGTACGACCTGATCGTCGGGTTCGATGGTTTCGAGCAGTTCGATGACGATCTGGCGCGGCGGCAGCAGCTCACAGGTGCCATCGACGAGCGTGTCGCGGTCGACGTTCAGGAAACCGGGGAGTTGACCGAGGACGGTTTCGACGCCCATCGAGACGAAGGCATTGGAAATGATGCGCGAAGTGGCTCCGTCGAGTTGCGCGGGAGCCGAGCCGGCGTTGGCCTCGCGGAAAAGGAGTTCGTAGGCGCAGGTCGCCATCTTGTCGTCAAGAATTGGCTGGCGCCCAACGAAGATCTCCATTCCTCAACGCTTATCGGCCAGCGGCGCAGCTTTGGGAGCCGAATCTGGCGGATTCGGGGCCGCCGCCATGATATTCTGCGGGTCTGTGAAACCGTGCGTTTGGGTATTGTTTACATCAAGCTTGCTACAGGCTGCCGGCGGCATCGATCCGGCCAAAGTTGTGGATTTGACCCACAGTTTTGACGCCAACACGATCTACTGGCCGACCGAGAAGGGGTTTGCGTGGGAGAAGGAGATCTGGGGGCAAACGGCCGGGGGCTATTTCTACGCATCGGCGAAGTTTGCCTCGGCCGAACATGGCGGCACGCATATTGACAGTCCTATACACTTTGCCCAGGGCAAGGCAACGGTGGATCAACTGACGGTGCAGCAGTTGATTGGACCGGCTGTGGTCCTCGACATTTCAGCGGCGTGCGCGAAAGACGCGGACTATCTTGCCTCGCCGCGAGACCTCTCGACGTGGGAGGCGGCGCATGGAAAGATACCGGCTGGCGCGATCGTGCTTTTCCGGACGGGATGGAGCGCGTACTGGAAGAACAAGAAGCGCTACATGGGCACCGACAAGCCGGGGGATGTGGCGGGGTTACACTTTCCCGGGATCGCGCCCGCCTCGGCGAAGGTCTTGCTCGACCGGCGCATCCGGGCAGTGGGGATCGACACGGCGAGCATCGACTACGGGCAGTCAAAGGATTTTCTGGTGCACCGTACCCTCTACGCGGCGGGCATTTATGGGCTGGAGAACGTGGCGGATCTGAGCAAGCTTCCGGCTACGGGCGCGACGCTGATCGCGTTGCCGATGAAGATTGCCGGCGGCACGGGCGCGCCGGTGCGGATTATTGCTCTACTGCCTTAGCGCTAGTCGAAAAAGCCGCTGTCTTCAGGCCTCAGGCGCGCTTTGGCGGCCGGGACCTTGAAGGTGATGCCTAGCCCGGGCTTGTCCCAAACGTCGATGAAACCTTTCTTGACGATGGGATCGGGTAGGCCTTCGACGATGTCGTACCACCATGCGGGCTCACCGTAGGCGTACTCGAAGGCAATGTAGTTCTGAGGCATGGCGGCGCCCATATGCACCTGCGCGGCGACACCGAACAAGCCGTCGAAAATGCCGTGCGGGGCGACGGAAATGCTGTGCAGGTCGGCGTACTCGGCGATCCATTTGAACTCGGCGATGCCGCCGACGTCTTCCGGGTCGGGGCCGAGAACATCGACCGCCTGCTTTTCGATGAGGTCCTTGAAGTTCTGGCGCAGGTAGATCTTCTCGCCCGTGTGGATGGGCGTGGTGGTGCTCA
>CAYUZM010000488.1:0-5057 GCA_964449665.1 uncultured Solibacteraceae bacterium | reverse complement strand
GGGCGCGTGAAATGGGACGTCGAGATGGCCGACTACAAGCTCGGCTATTCGTCCACCGTCGCGCCACTGGCAGTAAAAGACAAGATCATTCTCGGCGCGGCGGGCGGCGAGTTCGGGATTCGCGGGTTCATCGACGCCTACGACGCCAAGACCGGCAAACGAGCGTGGCGCTTTTACACGATACCAGGGCCGGGCGATCCGGAGTTTGGCACATGGGAGGGCGATTCGTGGAAGACCGGTTCATCGTCGATTTGGACGACGGGCTCATACGATCCGGTGAGCAATACGACAATCTGGGGAACCGGCAATCCCGGCCCTGACTGGAATGGCGATGTGCGCAGGGGCGACAATCTCTATGCGTGTTCGTTCGTGGCGCTTGACGTCGACACGGGCAAGAAGAAATGGCACTTCCAATTCACGCCACACGACACGCACGATTGGGATGCCACGCAGGTTCCGGTGTTGATCGACGGCCAGTTCCGCGGAATGCCTAAGAAGATGGTGGTGACCGCGAACCGCAACGCGTTCTTCTATGTACTGGACCGCGAGAACGGAAAGTTTCTCACCGGCAAGCCATTTGTGAAGCAGACATGGGCGAAGGGACTGGACGATAGTGGACGGCCGATGGTGATTCCAGGAACAGATCCAACAGAAGAGGGAAACCTGGTATGGCCGTCGCTGGCGGGGGGTACGAATTGGGCAAGCCCCTCTTATAGCCCGCTGACCAAGCTTTTCTATGCGCCTGTTCGCGAACAGGGCGCTTACTATTACAAGGGAGAAGCCGATTACAAACCGGGCGTGATCTTCAACGGCGGGGGCCAACGCGTAAAGCCGGACGAGGAGCCTTATGGCGCGATTCGCGCGCTCGATCCTGAGAGCGGAAATTTGAAGTGGGAGTTCAAGGTACAAATTCCACTCAACGTTGGCGTACTCACGACGAAAGGGAACCTGCTCTTTTCGGGCACCGGCCAAGGGGATTTCTTTGCACTGAACGCGACCACAGGCGAGCTGATGTGGCGGTTCAAGACGAATGGCGGTATCAACGCGGGACCGATGTCGTACGCCGTCGATGGGCGGCAATACATTGCGATGGCCATCGGCCGCGCCCTTTATGTATTCGATCTAATGGAGAACTGATGAAGCAGATTGCACTGATGGTTCCGCTGGCGCTTTTGATCACGGCCTGCGGCACACCGCCCCCTGTGGAGACGAAGAAGGAGCAGCCAAAGCCTCCGTATCTTGTCTACGTCACCAATGAGAACGGTGGCGACGTAAGCGTGATCAACCCGGTGACGATGGAGGTATCGGCGACGATACCGGTGGGGAAGCGCCCGCGCGGAATTCACGCAAGCCCCGATGGCAAGTCGGTGTACGTGGCTTTGAGCGGTTCGCCGCCAGCGCCGCCCGGCGTGGATGAAAGCAAGCTACCTCCGCCTGACAAGAGCGCCGACGGTATCGGCGTGATCGATGTCGCCCAAGGCAAAGTAGTGCGCGTGATCAAGAGCGGTTCCGATCCGGAGCAGTTCGATTTAAGCAAGGATGGCGCGTTGCTTTTTGTGTCGAATGAGGACGACGCGAAAGCGAGCATCGTGGACATTGCGGCCGGCACAGTGCTGCATTCGTTCACGGTGGGTGAGGAACCGGAAGGCGTGACGACAAGTCCCGACGGGAAGTTCCTGTACGTGACTTCGGAACACACAGGCACGATTGCGGTGATCGATCCGGCGGCGAAGAAGGTGCTCAAGACATTTAAGGTTGGGCGAAGGCCTCGCTCGGTCGCATTCTTGCCGGACGGCTCTCGCGCGTATGTCACGAATGAGAACGATGGATTCGTGAGCGTTGTCGATTCGGTGGCGCACAAGACGCTTCGGACCATTCAACTTGGCGAGCCTGGGGTGATCAAGCCGATGCATGTCGTCATTTCGAGCGACGGTGCAAAGGCGTATGTGAGCTCGGGGCGCGGAAAGAAAGTGTTCGTCATCGACACGGCAAAGAACGCAGTCGCGGGAGCAATTGACGTTGGGACGAGGCCCTGGGGCCTGGCACTTTCGCCCGATGGCAAGACGCTGTTTGCGGCAGACGGCCCGGCGAATTCCGTGGTTGTGGTTGATCTCGACGCGCAGAAAGTTGTGAAGGCAATTAAGGTCGGACTCGGGCCATGGGGGATCTTGGCTCTGCCATGACGCGACGACAGGCACTCGCATCGTTGGCGGCGTTGGGGCAGCATGCCGCGGCGCAGCCGTCCGCGCCTCCGCCCGATATCGTGTTCGTGCTTTCGGACGACCATAGCGCGCCGTATCTGGGCTGCTACGGAGACCAAGAGATCCGGACTCCCAACCTGGACCGTTTCGCCGCGCAGGGCATGCGGTTCACGCACGCCTACACGGCGGCGCCGCAGTGCGTACCTTCTCGTACGGCGTTCATGACGGGGCGTTCGCCGGTGGCCGCGCGGATGGGACGGTTCTCCTCTCCGTTGCCGCCGGACGTCGTCACGCTTCCTGAGTTATTGCGCGCCAAGGGCTACTTTACGGGCGTGTGCAGGCGGTGGTTCCATCTGGATGGTCCAGGGCGCACCGGCCCCACCACGGCGGCGCTGTTTCAGAAGAACCACATGCTGACCTGGCAACGGCGTGTGGACTGGCTCGACGGACAGTCGACGCGCGCACAGACCAAGGCCAAGTTGAGTGAATTTTTCGACAGGCGTCCTGATGGCCGGCCGTATTTTTTGTGGGTGAATTTCATCGACCCTCACCATCCTTGGGACGCCGGCGCGCTCGAACGGCCGCACGATCCGGCCAAGGTGACGTTAACGCCCGACGTGCCGGATGTGCCCGGCATGAGAGAGGCCTTCCGCCGCTACTACGATGAGATTGGCCGGATGGACGAGGAGTTTCAATGGGTGCTGGACGCCGTGGCGGCGAGGGGGAATCCCGAGAACACGATCGTCGTCTTCATGGGCGACAACGGTATGGCGCTTCCGCGCGGAAAAGGCTCGCTCTATGAGCGTGGGCTTCATGTGCCCTTGCTGGTTCGCTGGCCGAAGCGTCTGAAGGCGGGGCAGGTCAACGATGATTTGATCTCGGGAGAAGACATCACACCAACGCTTCTGGAGGCTGCCGGTGGCGAGCCGCTGAAGGAGATGACGGGGCGGAGTTTCCTGGGGGCACTGACGGGGCAATCCCGTGCGCCGAGGGAAGCGATCTTTGGAGCCCGGCTTTACCACGGCAATTCCCCTTTTGAGCCGAATACGAAGGCCAGCACGTTTGATTTGTCGCGATGTGTGCGCACGCGGAAATGGAAGCTGATCTACAACTGCACGCCGCAAATGGAGTATCAACCGGTGGACTCAGCGCGTGATCCCGGCTGGCAACAAGTGGTGGGACTCCACCACGACGGCAAGTTGAAAGAGGATTGGGAGCGGATCTATTTTGGCAAGCGGCCGGTGCTGGAGCTTTACGATCTGGAGAAAGATCCGCACGAACTCGAGAACCTGGCGGGCCGCGCCGAGCACTCCAAAATCGAGCGGGAATTGAAAGTGCTGCTGGCCGAGAAGATGATCGTGGACTACGACTATTTGCCGTTGCCCGTGGCGGGGACGGAGTAACATCCATCCTGAATCTGCTTCCATTCGTGCGGCGTGAGAACCGGAACATAGCGTTTGGAACCTGAGGCCGCGGCCCGTTTTGCCGCTTCAATTCGGCTCGCCGTGGGTGGATGCGTGGAGATGTATTCGAGTGCGCTGGGCAGGTCTTTCGAGTCGCGATCAATACGGCCGAATGCTTCCGCCATGGCACGCGGATCGACCTCGGCACGTTGCAGTAGGGCGAGAGCACCGGTATCGGCGGACGCTTCGTCGGACCGCATCATGTGGAGCGCGCCCAACATGCCGGCGGTGTCGAACAGGCCATCGCCGCCCGCGCCGGTGAGAGACAGGGCGGCCCGGATGAAGATGGTGCGGACAAGATTGCGCGTGGAATGGCGCTGGATGACGTGCTGGAATTCATGCGCGAGGATTGCGGCCATCTCATCGCCTGAGTCCAGGCGCTGAATCAATCCGCAATAGACGTTGACGTAACCGCCGGGAGCGGCCCAGGCATTGACCGTCGGATCGCGTGTGATGGCGACGCGGTACGTGTAGGGTCCACCCGCGGCCCCGCGGAGCCGGGCGACCACACGATCCAGCGCTCGCTGCGTTGCAGCGTGGCGGAGGCGCCCTGATTCCGGGGCGAGCGAGTGAAAGACGGCTTGTCCGAGACGCTCTTCCATCGAAACTGGAGCAAGCCGCGCGACTATGGCGACAAGGAAGGGAAACCCTGCCCAAAGGCCCACGCCGAGGGTGAGACATGCCACCAGAAGCCAGGCGGCGTAGCGCTTGGAACCACCCGCCGAGGGTTTGGACTGGCGCAGTTGGCGCAGCAGGATAGCCACGTCGGCGGGCGATTCGACGAGGACGCATTCGCCGCGATATGGGCTGCGTTCGAATCGGAGAAAACGGTCGCCGGGACTGCGCTGAAGACGGTACGCGTGGAAAGGCCAGTGTACGACGCTGCCGTCACCCCGCGTGAGCATCAGTCCCTCGGCGGCGAGACGCAACACGACGGCCTGCCGCGCGGCGGAGCGACCGTCAAAGTAACTCCCCGTCATGAGTGCTAGAGTCCAAAAGCCCCGCCGATGTCGCCTTCCACTTCCAACACCTGGCCAAGCGCTTCACCGGTCGCCGTTTGGCTAGTGAGCAACTGGTGGACGGAGGTTAGGTCGACCTTGCCAAAGAGGCGGATGGTATCGCCATGGAGGCTAAGGTTCCGGATGAGGGCCCAGGGACAGCCGATGCCGAGAGCGAAGAGGAAGCAACTCAGTGGGTCAAATCGACGATCGCCCACGAGCGGCCGACGGCGCGGAGACCGCCGGAGCTTTTGAAGCGCGACGTGGTGTCGCGGGCAATCCGGCGCGAGATCCGCGAAGGGCGTGGCAGCCCGCATGGCGGCGTGTATCTGGATATTGCCTCGCGGCGCACGGCAGAGGAGATCAAGAAGAAACTGCCGATCATGTACCACCAG
>CAYUZM010000487.1:0-5058 GCA_964449665.1 uncultured Solibacteraceae bacterium | reverse complement strand
CGACTTATCCCGCGCGTTCACGTCCGCTCCGTTGTCCATCATCAGCCGCGCCACGGCTTCGTTCCCACGATTCATCGCCAGCAAAAACGCCGACACGCCATCCGGGTTCTTGTAATTCGCATCGGCCTTCTGCGCCAGCAGCAGCTTCACCGAATCCACGTCGCCTTTCTGCGCCGCGAACAGCATCGCGTTGTAGCCATGCTTCGACACCGCGTTCACATCCGCGCCCTTCTCAATTAACATCCGCACCAGCGGCGCGCGCCCCTCCGCGGCTGCCCACATCAATGCCGTCTGCCCCGCCCGCGCCTCGCTCACGTTCGCCTTGGCCCCGCGCTCGGCCAGCATCTTCACCAACTCAACGCTCCCCGCGCTCACCGCCGACATCAACGGTGTTTCGCCATTCCACTTCGCCGCGTTCACATCCGCCTTCTTCTCCAGCAGCATTTCCGCAATTTTCAGGTTTCCCAACTCGCAGGCCATGCCCAACGGCGTTGCGCCATTCTCGCCGGCCGCGTTCGGATTCGCCCCCGATTGCAGCAGCGCCGCCACAATCTCCACGTTCTCCCGGCTCACCGCCCAAGCCAACGGAGTAGACCCATCCGCCCGCACCGCATTCGCGTTCGCTCCGCCGCGCAAAAGCTCCAGCACACGCCGCTGGTCGCCCTCCTGCACGGCATCAATCAAGGGCAACTCCGCGCCCTTACCTACCAACGCCCAGAGGAGAGTAACTAAGATGCTGCCGAACTTCGCCTTCATTACTCCGAATGATATGCTAACTGCCAGCGGGCGCAAAGTGCGCGCCCACAATTTCATGCTCCGGTCCTGGGCCCTAGTAAGTCTTTTCCTGCCGGTGGCCGCGGTGTACGCCCAAACGCAAACACCTCCCGCGCCGCCCGCTCAAGTTGTGCAAAAAGCCGTCACACGCTACTGCTACGGCTGCCACAACGAACAGGTGAAGTCCGGCGGCCTCTCTCTCCACGGCGTCAAAGCCGACGCCATCTCCGCCTCCGCCGAAACCTGGGAGAAGGTTCTCCGCAAAGTGCGCAGCAGCGAAATGCCGCCGCCCGCTGCGCCCAAGCCCGACCCCGCCCTCACCCAACAACTGCTCACGCACCTCACCACTGAGCTTGACCGCACCGCCAAACGCAATCCCGACCCCGGCGCGCCCGTTGTCCATCGCCTCAATCGCGCCGAGTACAGCAACGCCATCCGCGACCTCCTCGCGCTGGACCTCGACCACGCCGCCAGCCTCCCCACCGACGACTCCGGCTACGGCTTCGACAACATCGGCGAAGTTCTCACCGTCTCGCCCCTCCTGCTCGAAAAGTACATGACCACCGCCCGCCGCGTGGCCCGCCTCGCCCTCGGCACCGTCCGCGCCGCCCCGGCCATCGAACGTTACAACCCCGGCCGCGGCCGCGAAACGCTCCCCGTCGACGCGCTCCCCTTGAGCGAACGAGGCGGCATGGCCCTGCGCCGCTACTTCCCGCTCGACGCCGAATACTCCATCCTCGTCCGCGTGCGGGGCACTCCCGACACCAGCCTGCCGCAGTCCAAACTCGACATCCGCGTCGATGGCGCGCGCCAGAAGTTGATCGACGTCGCCGTCGACACCGCCGAAGAAAACCAGCACACCCGCAACTACGAAATCCGCATCCCGCTCGCCGCCGGCATGCACGACGTCGCGGCCGCCTTCCTCTCCGAATCCATGAAGAGTGAGCCCGGCGTCATCGCCGCCCGCCGCTTTGGACCTCCCCCGCCGCCTCCCGGCGTGACCGTCGAGTACATTACCATCGGCGGCCCGTTCAACTCGAAAGGCCCCGGCGCAACCTCCAGCCGCAAGCGCATCTTCATCTGCCGCCCCGCCTCGGGACAACCGGAAGAACTCTGCGCCAAACGCATCGTGAGCGCGCTCGCCCGCCGCGCCTACCGCCGTCCGGTCACCGCAGCCGACCTCACCCCGCTCATGAAGCTCTTCGCGCAAGGCCGCGCCGACGGCAAGGCGTTCGACGCCGGAATCGAAACCGCCCTCCGCGCCGTTCTCGTCTCGCCGCACGTCCTCTTCCGCGTCGAGCGCAGTCCCAAGGCCGCCCCGCCCGGAACCATCCACCGCATCTCCGACCTCGAACTCGCCTCCCGCCTTTCGTTCTTCCTCTGGAGCAGCATCCCCGACGACGAACTCCTGCGCCTCGCCTCCCTCGGCCAGCTCCGCGCCACGCTCCCCGCGCAGGTCAAGCGTATGCTCGCCGACGACAAGGCAAAGGCTCTCGTCGAGAACTTCGGAGGCCAATGGCTCCACCTCCGCAACGTCTCCAGTTGGCGCCCCGACCCGGAAAAGTACAAAGACTTCGACGAACAACTCCGCGCCGCCCTCGAAACCGAAACCCGCCTCTTCTTCGAATACATCGTCCGCCAGGACCACAGCGTTCTCGACTTCATCGACGCCGACTACACCTTCGCCAACGACCGCCTCGCCCGCCACTACGGCCTGAAGAACGTCCGCGGCAACTACTTCCGCCGCGTCCCGGTCGACGCCAACGAACGCGGCGGCATCCTCTCGCAAGGCAGCGTGCTCATGGTCACGTCGTACCCCACGCGCACCTCGCCCGTGCTGCGCGGCAAGTGGATTCTCGAAAACGTCCTCGGCTCGCCGCCCGCGCCTCCGCCGCCCGACGTGCCCGATCTCGAAGACAAAGCCAGCACCTCCGCCAAAGACCTCCGCGCCGCTCTCGAAAAGCACCGCGCCAACGCCGCCTGCGCCTCCTGCCACGCGCGCCTCGATCCCATGGGCTTCGCCCTGGAAAACTACGACGGCACCGGCAAGTACCGCAAAAGCGAAGGCGGCGCCGACATCGACTCCTCCGGCGCTCTTCCCAACGGCACCACCGTCCACGGCCCCGGCGAGTTGAAGAAGATCCTGATGAGCCGCCAGGAAGAGTTCCTCGATTGCCTTGCGGAAAAGTTTCTCACGTACGCCCTTGGGCGCGGTCTCGAACACACCGACCTGCCCGCCGTCCGCGAAATTCGCCGCCAGACCGCCGCCGGAGACTTCCGCTTCTCCGCGCTCGCCCTCGGCGTCGTCAACAGCCCAGCCTTTCAGATGAGGAGGACCCCTCAGCCATGATCATCACCAAGAAGCATCTTCCCCGCCGCGCCTTTTTGCGGGGTCTCGGCACCACGCTCGCGCTGCCGTTTCTCGACTCCATGGTGCCGGCCCTGGCCGCGCCCGCCCGCAGCGGCGCCGCCCCTGCGGCCCGCATGGCCTTCCTCTACGTGCCCAACGGCATCATCATGAAGGACTGGACCCCCGCCGAAGCCGGCAAAGGCTATGCCTTCTCGAAAACGCTCAAACCGCTCGAACCCTTCCGCGAGCACATGCACGTCATGAGCGGCCTCGATCACTACACCGGCAACTCGCTCGGCGATGGCGCGGGCGACCACGCGCGCGCCGGAGCCACCTGGCTCACCGGCGTCCATCCCAAGAAAACGCAAGGCACCGACATCCAGGCCGGCATCTCCGTCGATCAGATCGCCGCCAAGGAGATCGGCTCCAAAACGCAGCTCCCTTCGCTCGAACTCGGCCTCGACGACAACCGCATGGTCGGCGGCTGCGACAGCGGATATAGCTGCGCCTACAGCAACACGCTCTGCTGGAGCTCGCCCTCCACGCCGCTCCCGCTCGAAACCAACCCACGCTCCATCTTCGAACGCCTCTTCGGCGACGGCGACACCACAGACCCCGCCGCCCGCGCCCTTCTCGCCCGCCAGGACCGCAGCATCCTCGACTTCGTCCGCGCCGACGTCGCCCGCCTCGAAACCGGCTTGGGCGCCGGCGACAAGCGCAAACTCGGCGAATACCTCGACTCCATCCGAGAAGTCGAACGCCGCATCCAGCGCGCCGAACAGCGCGACCCCAACGCACCCGCCCTCCCCGCCATCGATCAGCCCCCCGGCATCCCGCCCACCTTCGAAGAGCACATCCAGGTCGTTTTCGACCTCATGACCGTCGCCTTCCAAGCCGACCTCACCCGTGTCATCACCCTCATGATCGGCCGCGAAGGCGGCAACCGCACCTACCGGTCCATCGGTGTCCCCGACGCCCACCACGGCCTCTCGCACCACTTCAACGACCCCGCCAAAATCGAACGCCTACAGAAAATCGACCAGCACCACATCGAGATGTTCAGCTACTTCCTCAAGAAGCTGCAATCGGTCCCCGATGGCGAAGGCACGTTGCTCGATCACTCCATGGTCGTCTACGGCTCCAGCCTCTCCGACGGCAATAAACACGAACACGTCGACCTGCCCGTCATCCTCGCCGGACACGGCGCGGGCCGCATCGGTGGAGGCCGCCACATCCGCTACCCCAAAGGCACGCCCATGACGAACCTCTTCATGAGCATGCTCGACATCGCCGGCGTCAAACCGGAAAAAATTGGCGACAGCACCGGCAAGGTCGAACACCTCACCGACCTCTAATCGCCGCATGCACGCACCGCCGCCTACAAACACCGCCACCCGCACACATACAACGCCATGAAACGCCGCAATCTCATGAAGGCCGTTCTGGCCGCGCCCGCCGTACCCGCGCTTATTTCGCAAACGCCCGCGCAAGGCACCGCCCAGGCCCAAGGCCCCACCAGCGCCCCGCCCACCGAAGCCGCCGAACTCGCCACCTCCATCGCCGACGATGCCGCCGCCACCCGCACCCGGTTCTTCACCGAACCCCAACTGAGCGCCCTGCGCAAACTCAGCGCCATCATCCTCCCCGCCATCAACGGCCAGCCCGGCGCGCTCGACGCCGAAGCCCCCGAGTTCCTCGACTTCCTCATCGGCGCTTCTCCCGCGCCGAAGCAGCACCTCTACCGCACCGGCCTGGACCTGCTCAACGACGGCGCGCGCAAAAAGTTTGGCAAAGCCTTCGCTGCCCTCGACACCCCGCAAGCCGAAACGCTCATGGCTCCGCTCAAACAGCCCTGGACCTACGAGGCCCCCGCCGACCCGCTCGCCCACTTCCTCCGCGAAGCCAAGGCCGACATCCGCACCGCCACGCTCAAC
>CAYUZM010000486.1:0-5073 GCA_964449665.1 uncultured Solibacteraceae bacterium | reverse complement strand
CACCAGCTCGAGCAGCCGCATGTAGCGCGGCGGATTGAAGAAGTGCGTGCCCAGGAACCGCGGCCGTGCGTCGGCGGGGAACTCAGCTGCAATATGAGCCAGCGGGATGCCGCTCGTATTCGTGGAGAGAATCGCCGTGGGCGAGGCGTGCGCCAGAATCCGCGACCAGAGCGAACGCTTGATGTCGAGGTTCTCCGTGACCGCTTCAATGATCCAATCGCATTCGGCCAGCCGCGCCATGTGGTCGTCGAAATTGCCGGGCGTGATCAGCGTGGCCGTGGCGGCGGTAAACATACCCGCCGGGCTCTGTTTAGCCGCCGCGTCGATGCCTTTCTTCGCCGTGGCATTGCGGTCGGGTCCACTGGCGGCAGGCAAATCGAGCAGCAGCGCGGGGATTCCCGCATTGGCGAAGTGGGCGGCTATCCGCGAGCCCATGGTGCCGGCTCCGAGCACGCCGATCTGACGGGGATTCTTCATGAAATGTGTCTCAGAAGGGCAGTGTAGCGCGGCGCGCCGCGCAAGGCGATTCATGCCGCCGGATTAGAATAGAGGCTTGACGCACACAGAGGTGCCGGAGGCGGCGGCCCGTAAACGATTCCCCTCCTGGTTATTGCCCTTGATCGGCTACGTGGTTTCCATCGGCAGCCTGGTCTGGGTGTACCACGGCTTCGATTGGAAAGAGCAACTGCCGCGCGTCGCGCGCACGGACTTGCGCTGGGTCTCGCTCGCCATGCTCACCGACATCGCCGTCTATGTGTGCCAGGGCGTCCGCTGGCGCTACCTGCTGAGCCCCTTGGGTCCCGTCTCAACATGGAAAGCGGTTCAGGCCGTCTACATCGGACTGTTCGCCAACGAGATTCTACCGCTGCGTTCGGGCGAAGTGATCCGCGTCTACCTCATGCGCAAGTGGAGCGGCTTGCCGCTGCCCGTGGTCGCCACCTCGGTGATCATCGAACGGCTGATGGATGGCATCTGGCTGGTGGTGGCTTTCTATGCGGCCACGCTTCTCGTCGACCTGCCCGGCTGGCTCGAAGGCGCCAGCCGCGTGCTTATGCTCATTCTCGCCGGCATTTCGGCGCTGGTGCTGTGGGCCGTGCTGCACAAGAGCCAGGCGCGCGAAGCGGTGAAGGGCAGCCGCTGGGGCAAGATTCTGCGATATGTCGTCGACGGCGTTCACGATATGGGCCGCTCGCCTTCGTTCGCCGCCGCATTCTTGCTGAGCGGCCTGCACCTGGCACTGCAAATCATTCCGCTGTGGGCGCTGATGCGCGGGTTTCAACTCGACCGCACTTTGTGGGAAGCCGCCGCCGTGCTGGTGGTGCTGCGCATCGGCACCATCATTCCGCAGGCGCCCGGCAACGTCGGATCGTTTCAGGCCTTGGTGCTGGTGGGCTTGGGCGCATTGGGAGTCGACCGCGCCACATCCACCGGATTCGCCACTCTGCTCTTCTTCGTCATCACCGTTCCGCTCTGGATGGCCGGCTTCGTCGCGCTGATGCTGACCCGTATGCGCCTGACCGACCTGCAACGCGACGCGCAGCAGGAAGATATCCACCAAGTGAGCTAAACTTCCCCCTATGAAACGTCGTTTGGGATTCTTGCTTCTGCTGGCATCGGCCTGTTTCGGCCAACAGCAACTCCGGGTGATCATGTTTGGCGCGCACCCGGACGACTGCGATATCAAATCCGGCGGCACGGCGGTAAAGTTCGCCCGCGCGGGACACCTGGTGAAATATGTCTCCATCACCAACGGCAATGCCGGCCATCAGGACATGGGCGGCGGCATTCTCGCCAAACGCCGCTATCAGGAGACGCAGGAGAGCAAGAAGCGCACCGGCATTGCTGAGTACCAGGTGCTCGACAATAACGACGGCGAACTGCTGCCGACGCTCGAAGTGCGCAAACAGGTTATCCGCGCCATTCGCGAGTGGAAGGCCGACATCGTCATTGCGCCACGGCCGAACGACTACCATCCCGACCACCGCTACACCGGCGTGCTGATTCAGGACGCGGCTTACATGGTCGTCGTGCCCAACGTGGTGCCCGACGTCGAGCCGCTGCACAACAACCCGGTGTTCCTCTATTACACGGACGGCTTCCAAAAACCGTCGCCGTTCCGGCACGATGTGGTGGTCTCGATCGACGACGTCTGGCAGAAGAAGCTCGACGCGCTCGACGCGCACGAATCGCAGTTTTACGAGTGGCTGCCCTGGGTGGAGCATCTGCTGCAGGATGTGCCGAAGGACAAAGTGGCGCGGCGCAAGTGGCTGGAAGGCTGGATGAACAAATCGTGGTCGCAGCCCGTCCGGGCCGAACAGCTCGCGGTGTTGGAAAAGCGCTACGGCAAGGAAGCGGCGGCGAAGGTGGTGCACGCTGAATCCTTCGAGCTCTGCGAATACGGCCGCCGGCCGAGTCTGGAAGAGCTGTGGAAGATGTTCCCCAAATAAACCAGGCGTTGCGGGCCCTGCCCGCCGTGCATGAGGTATTGGCCGAGCTTGCGGATCTGGATGTTCCGCACGCGCTGCTGGTGGCCGAGATTCGCGCCGCCCTCGATGCCGCACGCGCAAGATTGTTGCGGCAGGGCGGCCGCGTTCCCGATGTTGCTTCGGACGTGCGCGCCGCCTTGGCCGCTCTGCGCGAACGGCCGCTGAAGCGGGTCATCAACGCGACCGGCGTCGTGCTGCACACGAACCTGGGGCGTGCGCCGCTGCCGGATCCCGCGCCGGCTGGACTCTACTCCAATCTGGAATATGATCTCGCCACGGGCAGGCGCGGCAAGCGCGACGTGCACGCGGGCGCGCTGCTCGAACGCCTGTTGGGCTGCCCGGGCATTCTCGTGAACAACAATGCCGCCGCGGTCTATCTGGCGCTGGCCGAACTGGCGGGCGATGGCGAGGTCATCGTCTCGCGCGGCCAGTTCATTGAGATCGGTGACGGTTTTCGCATCCCGGACATCATGGCGTCTTCGGGCGCGAAGCTTGTGGAAGTGGGCACAACCAATCGCACGCGCGTGGAAGACTACGCGGCCGCGATCAACGGCCGCACGCGGTTGCTCATGCTTGTGCATCCGAGTAACTTCCGCATCAGCGGTTTTGTGGGCGCCCCCGCGCGCGAAGAGATTGTGGCCCTGGGCCGCGAACGCGGGATTCCCGTGTATGAAGATCTGGGCAGCGGTTGTCTGGTGGATCTTCGGGCGCTCGGCATCGACGAGCCGCGCGTGCAGGATGCCCTTCGCGCCGGAATCGATGTCGTCAGTTTCCCGGGCGACAAACTGCTGGGCGGGCCACAGGCCGGCCTGCTCGCCGACCGCGCGGACCCGCTTGCGCGCCTGCGCCGCAACCCCATGTATCGCGCGCTCCGCGTGGACAAACTCGTCCTCGCGGCCATGGAAAGGTCATTGCGCGCGACGCTGTTCGAGCACTGGGACGGCCTGCCCGCTATTCGGATGATCCGTGCCACGGCGGACGAGATCCGGACGCGCGCCGAACGCATCGCCGCGCAACTGGACGCCGAAGTTGTCCCGGGTGAGAGCGTCATCGGCGGTGGTTCGACGCCGGAGCGGACGCTGCCCACGTGGCTCGTCGCGCTCCACGGCGACGCCATAACGCAGCAAGAGCGGCTGCGCAGGAGCGAGCCGCCCGTGATTGCCCGAATTGAAAAGGACCGCCTCGTGATCGACCTTCGTACGGTCGGTGAAGGCGAAGAAGACGAATTAGTTCGCGCGCTCCAGGTAGCTGCCGTCGGCGGTTGAAACGCGAATCACTTCCCCTTCGCTGATGAACGGCGGCACTTGCACGACGAGGCCGGTTTCCATCTTCGCGGGCTTGGTTACGTTGGAAACGGTCGCGCCCTTGAGACTGGGCTCGGTCTCCATGATCTTCATGTCGATGGAAGGCGGAAGCTCCACCGAAATGGGCGTGCCTTCGTAGAAAATGACGATTACTTTCAACTGCGGAATCAGGTAGTCGGTGGCGTCGCCCAGCAGATCCTTGTTCAGGTGCATCTGCTCGTAGGTCTCGATGTTCATGAAGTGATAAGCTTCGCCGTCGTCGTAGAGGAACTCCATCGCATGCTCATCCAGCGAAACCTTTTCGACCTTGTCTTCGGACGAAAAACGGTGGTCGTAAATCGAGCCGTTCGACAGGCGGCGCAGCTTGGCTTGGACGAAGCCGCGAAGGTTGCCCGGGGTGCGATGCTCTTTCTTGAATACGGAGTAGAGGTCTCCGTTCCATTTGATAACCATGCCCGGGCGTAGCTGGGTTGCAGCGATCATGCGGGGTGAATGCTCCTTGTGGGTCTACTTAACGGGGAAAGTACCACTTTAGCAGGTAAGGTACCAGGGGGTGGTGTCCGGCGAGTTGCCGCTGTGGCATCATAAACCAATCATGAAACTTTTGATTCTGCTTGCCACTGCCGCCGCAATGCCTCTATTGGCGCTGACGACCGCCGCTCCCGAAGTTCCCGAGCCGGCCACGGTTGTTTTGGTGGGCGGTGGGCTTGCCGCGGCCATCCTATACTCGCGGCGGCGCCGCGGGCAGAAGTAGACCCGCGCCGGCTGTCTCGAGTGCCGGGCACCGACAACGCGGCGTGGTGGTTCTGGGCGCCATTTCTCGGCGCATTCGGCTTGATTGGATTCTGGGAAACCTTTGCGCCGCTCCGGCCCTCGCCGGTCAGTACGCCGCGGCGGTGGGCCGTGAACGCGTTCCTGCTGGGTCTCGCGAATCTGGCTCAGGCCATGGTGTTGCGTGCCTCTCCTGGCGTGGCCGCAATGGCTTCGTGGGCCGCGGGCTTCGGACTGCTTCCTCAATCCGGCTTTCCGCCGGCCGCGCAGTGGGTGGCCGCCATTCTCGCGCTCGACCTGATGCGCTATCTCCAGCATGTGGGCGCCCACAAGGTGGGCCTACTCTGGCGTATGCACCAGGTGCACCACGCCGATCCCCACTACGACCTCACCACCGGGCTGAGGTTCCATCCCCTCGAAGCGCTCTTCAATAACGGCACCTATCTTGTTTTCGTGAGTTTGCTCGGTCCGCCGGTGCTGGCCACGCTCATCGTGGAGGCCGCCGCCGGTTT
>CAYUZM010000485.1:3963-5080 GCA_964449665.1 uncultured Solibacteraceae bacterium | reverse complement strand
CAGGCGGCTGCGAATCCACTCGCGATCGCGCGACCATTCGTTGAGGCTGGGCGAAACGTTCCGGCCGGCGAGAAAGGCCTGGAAGCGGTCGAGCAGTTCGTTCGAAACCTCGAAGGCGGCGGTGATGCCGTTGTTCGACTTCACGTATTCGGTCGCGAAGGTGGTGAACATGGCGCTGAGGTCGAGGAAGGCGCGCAGGCGCGACATGCCTTCGGGGCGCACTTCGATGTCGGGCTTCAGTCCGCCTTCGCCGTGCGTGGCGAGCTGGCCTTCGGTGAGCACGCGCTGGATCAGGCGGCCTTTCGGCGTGAAATAGAAGGCCGTCGTGAGCGCCATTCCGGTGCCTTGCGAAAGAGGGAAGATACTCTGCACCAGCCCCTTGCCGAACGTGCGGGAGCCGAGGACTTTGGCGCGGTTGTAGTCCTGCATGGCCCCGGCGAGAATTTCGGAGGCGCTGGCCGATTTTTCGTCGACAAGTATGGCGAGCGGGAAGGTGTATGGCGTGCCGCCATCGGGCGTTTTGACGTCTTCGTTGGCTTTGGCGCGGCCTCGCGTGGGCATGACGACCTGGCCGGGCGGAAGGAACAACGCGGCGGCTTCGACGGCGGAGGTGAGCATGCCGCCGGGGTTGCCGCGCAGGTCGAGCACGAGCGCCGTAAGACCCGCGCCACCGAGCTTCTCGATCGCCGCTTTGAGCTGCTTTCCCGTCTCGCCTTCGAAGCTGGTGATGCGAACGTAGCCAACCTGAGGCCGCAGGAGGAAGGCACGATCAACGCTGGGCGATTCCATCGCCTCGGGCTTCATGCGAAATTCGAGGATGCGCGGCGAGGTCGTACGGCGGACGTAGAGAAGCGCTTCCGAACGGCGGCTTTCGCTGAGCAGGCCGATGAGCTGGTCGGAGGTGAGCAGGTCGAGGCGGATATTGTTGACGGCGACAATCTCGTCGCCCGGTTGCAGCCCGGCGCGGGCCGAGGGCGTGCCTTCCATGGTCTGCAGGACGATAACGCGGCCGGGGAGAATGCTGACGACGGTGCCGAAGCCTTTCGTCGCCGAGCGCCGCCTGTCTGGGAGCTGATCGAACTGGCCGGGGCGGAAGGAGACGCAGGGTGGATCGAGC
>CAYUZM010000485.1:0-3953 GCA_964449665.1 uncultured Solibacteraceae bacterium | reverse complement strand
TATCCGCCTGGCCGCCGACGGGCCCGCGCTGGCGAGTGTGGATCGAGCTTGCGGAGCATGCCCGGAAGCGCGCCTTCGTAGAAGGTGTGGTTGGGATCAACGGGCTCGGCGGCGTTCTGTTCGATGAGCGAATAGACGGCGGCCATCGATTTGAGGGCCTGCTCGACGGGATTGGGTTCGTCTTGCGCGCACAGGCAGGCGGCGCAGAGCGCAAGAACGGCGGCGCGCTTCACAGGATGCGTTTCCCCATGGCGGACATAACCAGTTCGACGGCGAGCTCGGCGGTCCGGTTGGCCACGTCGAGCACGGGATTCACTTCGACCACTTCGAAGCTGACCATCTTCTTACAGTCGCAAACGAGTTCGAGGGCGAGATGGGCTTCGCGATAGGTGATGCCGCCGCGGACGGGCGTTCCGACGCCGGGCGCTTCGTCGGGATCGACGGCGTCCATGTCGAAGCTGACGTGGAAACCGGCGGTGCCTTCCGAGGCGATGCGGATGGCCTGGCTCATCACCTGGAGCAGGCCGCGTTCATCAATTTCGCGCATGGTGAAGGCGCGGACACCGGAGGCCTTGATGTGAGGCTTCTCTAACTGATCGACATCGCGGATGCCGACGAGCGCGACGTTTTGCGGGAGGACTTTGGGGGTAAAACCGCCGAGCTTCACGAGGTCGTCCGGACCCATGCCGATAAGGCTGGAAAGCGGCATCCCGTGGACGTTGCCGGACGGGCTGGTTTCGGGCGTGTTCATGTCGGCGTGGGCGTCCACCCAGATGAGACCGATGCGCTGCTTGCTCTTGCGGAAATGGCGGGCGATGCCGGAAACGGTGCCCGCGGCAACCGAGTGATCACCGCCGAGAACGAGCGGAAACTGGCCGGCCGCGAGCGCGCCTTCTACCGCTTTGGCGAGGCGCGAGCAGGTCCTGGTGATCTCGGGAAGGTAGCGCGCGTTTTCGCGGCCCACCGGCCGGCTCTCGGCCTGTTCGACTTCGACGTTGCCGAGGTCGTGGACTTCGTAGCCGAGGGATGCGAGGCGTGCGTCGAGCCGGGCGACGCGGATGGCGGAGGGGCCCATATCGACGCCGCGGCGGCCGGCGCCCAGGTCGAGGGGCGCGCCGATCACGGCGATTTGCGAATGGCGCATAGCTTTAGCTTAGCTGGGGTGTGGGGTGAAGAGCGCTTACCACGAGCCGAGGAACTCGATGCGGTCTCGCATCGCTTCGGCGCTTCGTTCGCTGGAGAGCCGGATGATCTTTCGAATTTGCTAGCCCACCGTGTATCGCTTTTGCCGGGTGACGACAATGCCCGCGTGCGAGCGGCCCGCCGCAATCCAACCGGTATGGAGATCGAAGAAGTCACGAACGTTGTAGGAGTAGAGGACGCGTCCCAGATTCGCGGCGTGCTCCAGATGCTCGTCATCGGTTCGATTGATCATGGACTCCGTGTGGGCAGTGACGACGTCGATTTTGCGCGAGATCAGGCCACGAACCAGGTCGCCGTCCATGGCGTCCTCATCGAGGTAGAGCCGAAGGCGGCTCACCTGGAATTTCGTGCCGTTCCGAAGAGTTCTTCCGCCGCCGCGTCGTCGGCCTCGATGGAGGAGTCGATCTCGTTTCGATTGGCGTGGTAATAGGCGAGCGCGGCATGGATTTGCGCCAGCGTCAGGTGTTCGATCTTGGCGGCGATCTCTTCGGGTGTCAGTCCCAGATTGCTCCATCCGGCGATGCGTTCGACCGTGACACCGGTTCCGGCGATACGCGGACGGCCTTTGCGGATCTCCGGCGAGCGTTCGATCAGCGTGCCGATGTCGACGTTTGCGGCCATGGGGAATCCTGCATTCAGTATAGGCCCGTACCGGCGCGAAACGCCCGTTTGCCAGGTACCAGGAATTTAACACCTGCGCTGAGCCAACGCGGCGCGCGGCCACGCGCCATATAGACAGAGGAAGATTGCATGACCCCTGCCCTGATCCCGATCACCATACAGACTGTTCCTGCGTCGCAGCGGGAGGCGGCCGTGATGACGCTGGTTGCGGCGTTTGCGGCCGATCCCATCGCGCGCTGGGCTTATCCCGACGCGGCGAGCTACCTGGCCGGATTCCCGGCCTTCACGCGCGCGTTCGCCGGGCGGGCGTTCACCCACAACACGGCGTTCATTACCGAGAACGCGGCGGCGATGTGGCTGCCGCCGGGCGTGGAGCCGGACGTGGACGCACTGGTGGCGTGCATGCAGCAGACGGTTCCGCCATTGCGCCAGCCGGAGCTGTTTGGGCTGATGGACCAGATGTCGCAGTTTCATCCGATCGAGCCGCACTGGTATCTGCCGATGATCGGGACCGATCCGGCCTGCCAGGGCATCGGGCTCGGTTCGGCCTTGCTGCGACACACGCTGGCGATGTGCGACCGTGACCGTCTGCCGGCGTATCTGGAATCAAGCAACCCGCGCAACGTTTCGCTCTATGAGCGGCATGGGTTTGTGCGGACGGGCGTGATTCAGTACGGTTCGTCGCCCGAAATGACAGCGATGCTGCGGCGGCCGCGGTAGGCCATTCTATGGGTCTACTTTGCGCGCCGGATATGCGATGCGATCCAACGCGCGAGGTCCTTCGCGCCCATATCACCAGCCGCGACGGACAACATGATCGCGATGGCCTCGACAGGTTCCGCGATCAATTGGTAACCGTTGATCTCCAGAAAGAGACCGATCGCGAGGAACGCCGCGCGTTTATTGCCATCTACGAACGCGTGATTCCTGGCCAAATCATAACCGTATGCGGCGGCCAGGTCGCCGATGCCGCTGTCTGGCTCATAGGCTTGCAGATTGCGCGCCCGCGCAAGTGCCGAATCGAGTAATGCCTCGTCGCGTATGCCGCCAGGGCCACCGAACTCGGCAAGGCTTTCTTGATGCAGGAGCAGCAGTGCCCGCTTATCGATCCACCGTGGTTCACGGCGCATGGCGGTTGCCTATTTCGCCAGTGCCTTGAAGGTATCGCGGTACTTCTTCATGAAGCGGCGGCCCGCCTTCAATTGCGACTCAACCTCCGGATCGTATGGAGTCAGCAGGTAGCCTTCAGGGGTTTCCACTGCAAAGAGCGTGTCGCCCTTTTCCACTTTTAGCCTGGTGAGCATTTCCCTGGGGATCACGAGGCCAGCCGACGTGCCTACCGCTGTTAGCTTGAGAGTGACCATGCCGCCTCCATTCCTATATTCATTATAATGCGGGGCAGTGTATTTCGTGCGCCTCTACGGCTTCGTGCGATACAACATGCGCGGGAAGGCGATGGTTTCGCGCAGGTGATCGATGCCGCAGAGCCACGTCACGACGCGTTCGATGCCCATGCCGAAGCCGGCGTGGGGAACGGCGCCGAAGCGGCGGAGATCGAGGTACCACTCGAAGGCCTCGCGCGGCAGGTTGTGTTCGGCGATGCGCTTTTCCAGCAGCTCTAGACTATGCACGCGCTGGCCGCCGCCAACGATCTCGCCGTAGCCTTCGGGGGCGATAAAATCGACGCCGAGGGCGAGTTCGGGGCGGTCGGGGTCGCTCTCAAAATAGAAGGCCTTGATCTGTTGGGGAAATTTTTCGACAATCACCGGGCGGTCGTACTCTTCGCTGATCAGCGTCTCGTCGGTGCCGCCGAAGTCGCCGCCCCACTCGATTTCGCTGCCCTTCTTCTTCAGCAGTTCGACGGCGGCGTCATAGGTGATGCGTGGGAACGGCGGCTTGATGGCTTCGAGTTTGGCGACGTCGCGTTCCAGCACGCCGAGCTCGATGCGCTTGTGCGCGAGCACGCGATCGACGACGAAGCAGATGAGTTCTTCGGCCACGCGCTTTACGTCTTCGAGCGTGGCATAGGCCATCTCCGGCTCCACCATCCAAAACTCGGTGAGGTGGCGCCGCGTCTTCGATTTTTCGGCCCGGAAGGTGGGACCGGAGCCGTAGACCTTGCCGAAGGG